>DATIYR010000035.1:0-4027 GCA_035517535.1 Terriglobales bacterium | reverse complement strand
CAGGTTGCACTGTACGAAGCGCTGGGCTGGCAGGTGCCGGAGTTTGCGCATCTTTCGACAATTCTCGGCAGCGACCGCGAGCGGTTATCGAAGCGGCACGGGGCAACATCGATTGCGAATTTTCGCGATATGGGAGTTCTGCCTGAAGCGCTGGTGAATTATCTGGCGCTGCTGGGATGGGCGCCGCCGGGGGGGACGCGAGAGATCTTCTCTCGCGATGATCTGGTCAAGGAATTTTCGCTGGAGCGCGTGACACCGTCGCCGGCCGTCTTCGATATGGAAAAGCTGTACTGGCTCAACCGGCATTACATAAAAGAGAGTTCGCCGGACCGGATCGAGAAGCTCGCGTTTCGTTATTTCTCGCGAAGTCTAGGCGATCTCTCGAGTCACGAGGAAACGAAACCGATTGCCGATTCGTGGCAGCCGGACGTGGCAATCTGGTTCAGCAAGATCACCCAGCTGCTTGCGCCCTCAGTCGATCGCCTCGATCAGCTTCCCGAGCGCGCTTCACTGATCTTCAACTACGACGCGGAGGCTGCGCTCGCTTCGCCCGACAACGCCGAGGTGCTCGGCTGGCCGCAGACGGACGCCGTATTGGCGCGATTCACGTACAAAATTCTCGAAGACGAATCCGCGTGTGAAGGAAAGCTGACGCCGGAGCAGTTCAAGAAAATTGTCAATGAGGTGAAGGCCGAAACCGGAGCGAAGGGCAAGGAATTATTTCATCCGATTAGGATTGTCGTCACGGGCTCGCACTCGGGGCCGGAGTTCGACAAACTGATTCCGATTCTCGAAGAGGGCAGCCGGTTGCGGCTTCCGAAGCACGTGCTCAGCGTGCGGGAACGCGTGGAGCAGTTCGCCAAAGCCAGAGCTAAATAACTGTGGAAGAGCGGCGCTTTAGCGCCGCGTGACCAATGAGCAGGCGCGGGACCGGCGCTAAAGCGCCGCTCTTGCACTCACGTCGTCAAGTCGGCCAAAGCCGACCCCAGTTCAGGGAACCGAAACTCGAATCCGCTTTCAATCAGTTTCTTGGGTGCTACTCTCGCGCTCGCCAGTAAGCCTTCGTTGGCAAACTCGCCGAATGCCAGCTTCGCCGCGAAGGCTGGAATCGGCAAAAGCGCGGGGCGTTTCAGTGCTGAACTTAATTCCCGCGTGAACTCGGCATTCGTGACGGGGTTCGGAGAGACCAGATTCACTGGGCCGCTGAGCGGATCGACCGGCGAGGACGTCGGTCGGCCCACAAGCTTTTCTGAATCCAGAATGTGGAGAATCGCCCCGACTACGTCATCAATGTGAATCCAGCTCCACCATTGGCGGCCGTTGCCGATGCGTCCACCCAGCCCTAAGCGGAAAGGAAGCAGCATCTGTTTGAGCGCGCCACCGCGAGGACTCAGCACAATTCCGAAACGTAGATTCACGACGCGAATCCGAGCGCTTGAAGCTGGCGCGGTGGCGGCTTCCCATTCGCGGCAAACCTCCGGCAGAAAGCCTGCCCCGGCTGGGCCTTGCTCAATCAGAATTTCTTCTCCGCGATTTCCGTAGTAGCCGACGGCCGAAGCGCAAAGAAATGTCTGCGGCGGGTTTTCGGCGCGCGTCAGCGTTCGCGTTAAGTTCTGAGTATTTACGATTCTGCTGTCTCGTATCTGCTGTTTCTTCGCCGCGGTCCAGCGGCCGGCAACACTTTCTCCTGAAAGATGAACTACTACGTCAAACCCTGAAACAGTCTCGGGCGGGATTTCGCGCAGCGGGTCCCATTGGATTTCGTGCGCCTTCTCTGGCAGTCGGCGCACAAGTCGCATCACCTTGTTCCCGCGGCCTTCGAGGGCGGACACGAGCGCCGAGCCGATCAGTCCGGAAGCGCCACTGATAAGAATTCTGCTCACGACGAGCACTTTATCGCGGGCGAGGGCGCCCGCGCCATACGCTTTTCGTGGCGCGTCTGCAGCTCGATATAATCAGAAACAAGGAAGTAGGCCGCCGGAGCTCGATCTCGTCTGCGATCCCAGCGAACGAGGCGTACTTTACGGCAGAAGAGGTACGGCAGGTTTGTCGGACATGAGTGTCCGACCCACACGCGGGCGAGGCGCCCGCGCCACACTATGACGACCCTGCGCGAACAAATCGCGACTAACGTGCTAACGGTGACGAAGTTCCGCGAGCTGCTGCGGGACATGCGCGAAAACCGCCCCAATGATGATTTGGAGCTGGTGCGCAAGGCGTACGAGTTTTCGCAGAAGTATCACTCCGGGCAACATCGCGCATCGGGGGAACCGTACCTGGTGCATCCGCTCGAAGTGGCGCTGGTGCTGGCAGAAATGAAGATGGATGCGGTTTCTGTGGCCGCCGGCCTACTGCACGATTCGGTCGAGGATACATCGATCACGATTGTCGATATACGCAAGGAATTTGGCGAGCAGGTGGCGCACATCGTCGAGGGCGTCACCAAGATCAGCGCGATTGATTTCTCGACGCAAGAGGAGCAGCAAGCCGAGAATTTGCGCAAGATGATGCTCGCCATGGTAGACGATATTCGCGTGGTACTTATCAAGCTTGCCGACCGCCTGCACAATATGCGCACGCTCGAGCACCTGCCGCCCGACCGCCAGCAAAAAATTGCGCGGGAAACGCTCGACATTTACGGACCGATCGCGCACCGGCTGGGAATGGGCAAGATTCGAGGCGAGCTGGAGGACTTGGGTTTTAGGTATCTCGATCCGATCGGATATCAGCAAGTTCACGATGCGGTTGAGCAGCGTCGAAAAAAAGGCGAGCAATTTCTTGCCGGAGTCGAGCGCGAGCTCAGCGAAAAGCTGCGCGAGGCGGGGATCACAGCGAAGGTCGAGAGCCGCATCAAACGCCTTTACAGCATTCACAAAAAATTACTCAAGCAGCGCATCTCGGTCGATCAGGTCTACGACCTTTACGCGATGAGAGTGATTACGCGCTCGGTGCAAGATTGTTATGCGGTGCTTGGGATCGTGCACAACATGTGGCGGCCGGTGCCGGGGCGAATCAAGGATTTCATCGCCATGCCGCGGCCGAATCTCTACCAATCGCTGCACACGTCGGTGATTACGGAAGAGGGCACGAGCTTCGAAATTCAGATTCGCACCGAAGAGATGCACCGCATGGCGGAAGAAGGGATCGCGGCGCATTGGAAATATAAAGACGGCCCGGTCTCGGTGAAAGATGAAGAGCGGTTGGCTTGGCTGCGGCAGGTGGTTGAGTGGCAGCGGGACGTTTCCGATCCGAACGAATTTCTATCGACGCTGAAGATCGATCTTTACCCGGAAGAGGTTTATACCTTCACGCCGAAGGGCAAAGTTGTCGTTCTTCCGCGCGAATCGACGCCGATCGATTTTGCTTACACCATTCACACTGAGGTTGGGCATACATGCGTAGGCGCGAAGGTGAATGGACGCATGGTTCCGCTGCGCCACAAGCTGCACAGCGGGGACATTGTTGAGATCATCACCCAGCCCGCCCACAAGCCCAGCCGAGACTGGCTTTCGGTGGTGCGATCGTCACGTGCGCGAAACAAGATCAAGCACTGGCTGAATGTTCATCAGCGCGAGCGGGCAATTGAAATCGGCAAGAAGTTGATCGACAAAGAGGCGCGCAAATATCGAATTTCGCTGAAGGATATTAAAGACGCCGACTTTCAGCGCATCGCCTCCGACTACGGGCTGGGCCAGGTTGATGATCTGATGGCCGCGATTGGCTACGGGAAGTATTCGGCGCGGCAGGTGCTGGGAAAAATTGCGCCGGCTCACGAACCGGCTTCTGCAATTCCGGCCGAGGAAGATTCGGGATTCGGCAGCGTGGTTCGACGCGTGTTCGGCGGAGACCACAGCGGCGCCATTCGCGTAAAGGGGCACGACGACCTGCTGGTTTATCGCGCGCGATGTTGTAACCCGATCCGCGGCGAGTCGGTGGTCGGTTATGTCACGCGCGGCAAAGGCGTGGCGGTGCATTCGATCAATTGCCCGAATGTGCTGAATTTGATGTATGAGCCGGAGCGGCGCAT
>DATIYR010000034.1:0-12151 GCA_035517535.1 Terriglobales bacterium | reverse complement strand
TTCCTGCGGGTTGAGCAGGGAAAGATCGCGCGTAAATGGAATCACGACGGCTGCATCGATTCCTGTTTCTTCCAGCAGATGCAGTTTCTCCGGCGTCGGTGTTAGCAACTTAAGTCCCGAATCCGGCCGCAGAATTCGCATAGGATGCGGGTCGAAGCTAACCGCGACTGATTTCGCGTGGCGCTGTTTCGCGCGGGCGACAATTTCTTTGAGCACGTGAACGTGCGCGCGATGCACGCCATCGAAGTTGCCGACGGTGGCAACGGAGGGGCCAAAGCCGTCGGGAATTTCATCGAGTTGATAGAAAGTCTGCATCACTTCAGAGCTGCTTTTGGACCGCTCGACTCTGTGGGTTTTCTGTGTAACTCTGTGCTGTGTGGTTAAGATTTTTTCACGCCCACAAAACCTAACCACAGAGGGCACAGAGTTACACGGAGAAAATCCACGGAGCGGCCGCTACGTTCCCATAACCTTTAAATCTCAAATTGCAGCTTCATTCCGTCATAGGAAAGCTTCACATTCGGCGGCAAGCTCGCATTGGTTTTTTCGTGCGGCAAGTCGTGGCAAATGTGCGTAAAGAACGCCCGCTTCGGTTTTAACCGCTCTACGGTCTGCAAAGAGTGCTCAACCGTCGAGTGCGTCGGATGCGGCTTATAACGCAGCGCATCCAGAAACAGCACATCCAAGCCTTCCAGCTTCTTGAGTGAACTCTCCGGAATTTCGCTGTGATCGGTCAAATACGCCGCCGAGCCAAAGCGAAATCCGAGAATTTCCGCGTCGCCGTGAATGACCGCGATCGGCTCGAAGCGCGCACCAAACAGGTCCAGCGATCCATTGATCGGCTTCAATTCGACTTGCGGCAGTCCGCCAAACTTGTAATTCGCGTCGAAGATGTAGCCGAACATTTTGCGAATGAACTCGACCGCATCCGGGCGCGCGTACAGCGGCAACTTATTCGGCTTATGCAGAAAACTGAGCGGCCGGAGATCGTCGATCCCGAGAAGGTGGTCGGCATGCGTATGCGTATAAAGAACCACATCCAGGCTGCGAATATTTTCGCGGATGGCCTGGTCGCGAAAATCGGGCGTCGTATCGATAAGAACGGCGCGGCCATTGTATTCGATCAGAACCGACGGGCGTGTGCGGCGGTCGCGCGGATCGGACGAGTGACAAACCGGGCAGTCGCATCCGATTGTAGGCACGCCCATCGACGTGCCGCTGCCCAGCACGGTGAGCGTGGCCTTCATTTTGTTGCAGGAACCTGCTGTGGGCCTCTGGCGATGGCGTTCGTCACTTCCACGTAGGCCATACGCAGCTCGTAGAGCGCGTTCTGAAGAAAATTTTCTTCCTTCGAGGCGAGATTGTTTTTCGTCTTTTCCGAAAGCAGTCCTAAAGTGTCAATCGTCTGCTTCGCACCCATCAAGTCCACCTGCGGTGGCATGCCCTGCTCATGCATCAGTCCGAGTTGCAACATGCCGGTCATGTAGAGAGACGCGAGAAAGCGCTCGAACGTGATCTCCATTTCTTTGGCGGAAATTCCGCTTAGCTCTGCTTGCCGGTCCATTTCCGCTGATGACTTCTGATAAGCATTGGCCTGCTCGCGCTGCTCGTCTACGCTAGGGCCTTGCGGTTGCTGCTGGATTTCGGCAGTCTTCGCGCCGGCGGAGGTTGGGGCAGCGGGTTCCGGAGTCGGTTGAGGCTCCTGATCTTCCGCTACGTCTTTGCGCAATTCACCTTCAGCGGTGAAGAGTCGCCGGTCCGTTACTGTGAAGCTTTCAGTTTTCTTCTCAGGCATAATGCACGCGTGGGTCGGACATTCCGATCAATGATTATGAAAATATATTTTCAAACGGTAATGACGCCGGTTTCAACTTTGCGTCGCCTGCCCTTAATTCTTTGTCACCGGAAATAAATTCCTTTCGCAAAAAGCCAAGCGCCAGGCGTTTTCCTTTTAGGGGGGCAACTGCAATGCTGGTCACCTCGCCAACCTCTTTGCCTTCGCTCTGAACCTTCGTTCCCGGAGTGGGCGCTGGACCCTCGACTTCGAAACCTACAAATGTGCGATGCACGGCGCCACGCGATCTGATGCGCTCGACGATTTCCTGGCCGATATAACAACCCTTGGTGAAATTCAGCGCGCGCTCCTGACCGGTTTCTTGCGGCAGGGTGCGCTCACGAATGTCCCGGCCAACTTTCGGGATTCCGCACAAGATGCGGAACGTCTCCTGTGTTTGTTCCTGAACTGTTTCCGCCCCGGCTTGTAGCAACTGACTAGTTAGGTTGGTTTCGCTTTCTGCTGGAATCCAAATTTCGAAAGTTGGAAAGCAAGGATTGTTTCCGCGCACGAGCGTGATCTCCAGGCCGTTCCAGTGAGTTTCTGAAATCTGCAGCGGTTCAAGATTGGCATTCAAGCCAAGCGACGCCAAAACGTCATTCGATTTGGGTCCACTCAGGCTGAGAACGGCAAACGTTTCGCTCCGGTCTTCGATCTCGACCTTATCCATGATGATGTACTTGCGGAAAACGGACAACAGTGTTTCGAGTTGCGCCCGGTCAGTTTCGACTAGCAAGCTTTCTCCGCGATTGAACGCATAGAGGTCGGCCAGAACGTGCCCTTGAGGCGTGAGTACGAACGCATAAACGCCACGCTCTGCGGCCAGATCGCGAATATTGTTGCTGACCATGCCGTTCAGCCAGCGCACTCGATCGCGTCCGGTAAGCGAGAGGAGAGCGCGCCGCGGCCGATAAATTCCGCATCCGGCTATGAGCGCCGTGAGCTCTCGTCGCGAGTCACTGATTCCGGATGTAGCGACTTCTTGCGTGGCCAAGTGCATAGTCAATTCGATTATAGCGAAGGGAAAGAGAGTGGTCAGTTGGCCAGCAGTTGGCAGCAAATATTTATTAGCGCTATTGTAGTTACAACAAATTGTTAAAGTGTTACCTTTCAGTGGAGGGTTCGGGTTCACTTGGGCCATACGATGGCGCCACCGTGGAAGGGCGGCCCTTTCAGGGCGGCGTAGATTGGCATTAACATGGATAACGTGGCCCTGGAAGGGCCGCTCTTCCACGTGGCCCAAAAGAAAAAGATTGCGGTAATCCCCGGCGACGGCATCGGTAAGGAAGTCATTCCCCAAGCCGTGAACGTTCTTAAGGCTTCCGGGGCGCCGCTTGAGTTCACGCACTTCGATTGGGGCGCGGACCGTTATCTCAAAGATGGCACCACGGTTCCCTCCGACGGATTCGCAACCCTCGCCCGCGACTTCGATGCGATCCTGCTCGGCGCAATCGGTGATCCCCGCGTGCCCTCGAATATTCATGCCAAGGAAATCCTGCTCGGCATGCGCTTCAAGATGGACCTCTATGCGAACGTTCGTCCGGTGCGCCTGCTTGATTCAGCGTTGTGTCCGTTGAAGGGAGTTGATCCCAAGGACGTGGACTTCGTGGTCATCCGCGAAAATACCGAGGGTGTGTACGTCGATTCCGGTGGCATTTTCAAGCAGGGAACTGATGACGAAGTTGCGATCCAGGAAGACATCAACACGCGTAAGGGTGTCGAGCGAGTCATTCGATACGCGTTCGAATACGCCAAAAACAGCAAGAAGGCCGACGGCAGCCCGCGCGGCCGCGTCCTGATGTGCGATAAGTCGAACGCCATGACTTACGCCGGGAGCCTGTGGCAACGCGTATTCAAACAGGTGGCGACCGAATATCCGCAGATCAAGCCCGAGCACATGTATGTGGACGCGCTGTGCATGCAGGTTGTCCGCGAGCCGCGCGCCTTCGATGTGATCGTGACCAATAATATGTTCGGCGATATCATCACCGACCTTGCCGCTGCGCTGCAGGGAGGCCTGGGAATGGCGGCCAGCGGCAATATTCATCCCGGTAAGACGCCCATGTTCGAGCCTGTTCACGGCTCCGCACCGCCGCTCGCAGGCAGGAATGTCGCGAATCCGATGGGCGCAATTCTCACCTCGGCAATGATGCTGAATCATCTTGGTCTCACGAAAGAGTCGCACAAAATCGAGGTTTCGGTGCTCGAAGCCGTCCGCCAGAAGAAGACCACGTCAGACATCGGCGGCAGTTTGGGGACCAAAGAAGTGGGCGAGTGGATTGCAGGGCAGGTGGAAACGGATCGTGAATAAAATTGCTTGGCTTTAGCTCTACAAACCCCATGCTTCTGGCATAATTTTTCCGATGCGAGCCGAACGTCTTTTCGCGCTTCTTCCGTTAGTTCTCCTGCCGCTATCTTTCGCCATCTGCGGCGAAAAACCCGCCGCAACCGTGAGCTTCACCTTAGATTTTCCGGGATCGAATCCGAGCCATTACGAGATCGTCGTCGGCAATGATGGTAATGGGTCCTACACGTCCAATGGCAAGCTGGATGAGAATTCCGATCCCTTTGACCCGCCCACATTGCAATTTCAGGTGGATGATAGTGTTCGCTCACAAGTTTTCGATCTGGCGAAACGCGCGCATTATTTCAGCGGCAAGGTGGATTCCGGGCGCAAGAACATTGCGAATACCGGCACGAAGGTGCTCGCATATAAAGACGCCAGTCACGACTCCAAAGCCACCTACAACTACTCGCTGGTCCAGCCAGTGGACCAACTGACCGAGATTTTCCAGGGGCTCTCAACCACCTTGGAATGTGGCCGCCGGCTCACCTATCTGCACAAATACGAGAAGCTCGCGCTCGATGATGAGTTGAAGCGAATGGCCGAACTGCAGCAGGAAAATAGCCTTGTTGACATTCAGGCGATTGCGCCGGAATTGAAAGCGATCGCCGATGATTCAACAGTCATCAACGTCAGTCGCTCGCGAGCATTGCGGTTGCTGGCAACCTCGGAAAAGTAGTCAGTAGATAACAATTCCTGCGTATCCCACAACTCTATCGCGATCGCCGGATGCATCTGCAGAGGTCGCGTACTGTACCAACTCCGCCTTTTGCGCTCCCAACAGCCGCGCTGCGGTGAGCATCGTGACCGCCGGGCCAAATCCGCACATGCTGATGCTCTCATTGATGACGGTCTCGTAAAGCCCCGGAGCATCAAGCGCCAGAAGTTTCTCGATTGCCTTGCGATCTTTTACTCGCGTGGTTGCATCGTCTTCGTAGTGATTCATGTCGCTTGAGGCGATGATCAGAACATTTTCTTTTTGCCGGTGCAGCACAGTGGCAATAGCTTGCCCGAGTTGTTCGAGGATGACGAGTTGCCCCGTCCCGATTGCGATCGGAACCAGCTTCACATCAGTCCGGCACGCTTGCAGGAAAGGAAGTTCGACTTCGATGGCGTGCTCGAAGCGGTGTGCCGCGGAATCTTCGGTGAGAGCAGGGAACTTTTCCATAAGCGCTTCGGCGAGATTGGAATCGATTGGAACCGCGCCGAGCGGCGTCTTCCACGTGCCATCTCTCATGATCGCAAGCGGATGTCCGCGTCCGGTGTGATTTGGGCACAGCACGAGACAGGAACGCGGAATTTCCAATCGCGCAAAAACGGCGCCCGCAACCGGGCCAGAGTACATGTATCCGGCGTGAGGCACTACGCAGCCGATCGGACGAACGCGCTCCGTTTGCGGAGAAAGGTAAGACTGCACATCCGCGCGCAGGCGTTCTGGGTTGGCCGGATAAAAGCGTCCGGCGACGGCGGCTTCGCGGACGATTGCACTCATCGTCAAAACCTCAGGCGCGATGCGAGTTCCCGGAGGTGAGCTCGCGGAAGATATTCGCGCTCGCTTCGAGCGACAGGGCCTCTGCGCGAATGGACGGCTTCACTCTTGCCTTGGCCAGCGCGCGATCTAAATCATCAGACTCATATCGCACTTTCAAATTGTTCCACAGCGTTTTGCGTTTTTGTGCGAACGAAAGTTTCAAAAAATTCATGAAGCCGTCCTCGTCCACTTGCAAGCTGTCGAGACGTGGCGAGGGCTCAAGCCGGACCACCCTCGAATGCACTTTCGGCGGCGGCGAAAATGCCGCCGGCGGAAGCGTAAACAGCTTCTCGACTCGCGAATACAACTGAGCCGTTGCAGAGAGCAGTCCGTACTCGCTGGTTCCCGGTTTGGCAGCCAGCCGGTCAGCTACTTCTTTTTGCACCATCAGAACCATCAGCTCAAAATATTTTCGGTATTCGAACAGGCGCAAAAGAATATCGGAGGTGATGAAATACGGCAGGTTTCCGACCACCCGCACTTTCTGTGGATCAAGCTCCATGCCCGGCCGCGTGCTGCCGGGCTTCGGCCCGAACAGGGAATCAAGATCAATCGCTAGAATGTCGCCTTCAATGATTTCGACATTCGATGCCAATGAGAGGTGCATTCTCAGCTGCGCCGCAAGCACGCGATCTTTTTCCACCGCAATCACCCGCCGCGCGCGCCTGGCGAGCAACGAAGTCAAAGCGCCGCGCCCGGGGCCGATCTCAAGCACCGTGCTCTGCAACAGATCGCCGAGCGATTCGACAATTCGTACTGCCGCTGCCGTGTCGGTTAAAAAATGCTGCCCGAGTTTGGGTTTTTTCTCTGGCGCCCGCGCGCGCGAAAGCTTCATTGACCCTCGTTCATCTCGCCGATTAGACTTGTGACGCGTGGCCGGTCCACGTGTCTCGCCCATATGATAGCGCGGAGCGAGAACAGGGACGGCCGGAACGTCAGGCCCATGCACATCGCGTTCGTCGCTTCCGAGTGCGTTCCTTTTTCAAAAACGGGCGGGCTGGCAGATGTAGTTGGCGCGCTGCCACGCGCGCTAGCCGCGGCCGGGCATGAGGTCAGCGTTTACATCCCGCATTACCGGCATACCCGCATCGCTGGCGAACGAACCGTCGTGCGAAGTATCACTGTTCCGTTTGATGACCGCTACCGCTTCTGTTCCATCGTGACCGGCGCCGGTTTCCCCGGCGTGCGCTTCTTTTTTGTCGACTATCCTCCGTTTTTCGACCGCGAGGGGCTCTATGGCACCGCTTCCGGCGATTTTCCGGATAATGCGGAACGCTTCGCCCTGTTCTGTCGTGCGGCCATTGAGGGATCAAAGATCCTCGGCGTACCGGATATTTTTCATTGCCATGATTGGCAATCGGCGCTGGTGCCGGTTTTATTGCGAACGCAATATTCGGAGGACCCGGCTTTCCGTGATGCTGGAACCGTATTCACGATTCACAACATCGGGTACCAAGGTCTATTTCCGCCGGAAATTTTGCCGCTACTCATGCTTCCGTGGGATCTTTTTACCATCGCGAAGATGGAGTATTTCGGCAATGTGAACTTCCTGAAAGGCGCGGTTGTTTACTCTGACATGATCACGACCGTCAGCCGGAAATACAGCCAGGAAATTCAGACCACTGAGTTCGGCTTCGGCCTGGAAGGCGTGCTGAAGGACCGTGCACAAAACCTGACGGGAATTTTGAATGGCGTGGATTACGACGAGTGGAATCCGCAAAGCGATAAATACATCGCCGCGCATTACACGCTGGAAGATTTGAGCGGCAAGCGCGAATGCAAGCGAGACCTTCTTGACAGCTTCGGGATGGGGAGCGCTGATCCCGACTGGCCGGTGATTGGAATTGTTTCGCGATTCGCCGCGCAAAAAGGCTTTGACCTGATTGGGCAGATCGTCGATCGGCTGGCGCTTGAGAATGTGTTGATTTTGGTCCTGGGCAGCGGGGACAAGCTTTACGAGGAAATGTTTCTGCGCCTCTCGCGCCGCGTGCCGGAGAAAGTTGCGGTACGAGTGGCTTATGACAATGCGCTTGCCCATAAGGTGGAAGCGGGCGCTGATATTTTTCTCATGCCATCGCGATACGAGCCGAGCGGCTTAAGCCAGCTTTACAGTTTGAAGTACGGCACAGTTCCAATCGTGCGCGCGACCGGCGGACTGGATGACACCATCGACCCTTGGGACCCGCGTGCAAAAAAAGGAACAGGTTTCAAGTTTCAGGAATACACCGGTGAGGCGTTGCTAAGGACCATCCATCAGGCGCTGCAAGTGTATCGCGATCAGGAGTCGTGGCAAAAATTGATGCGTAACGGGATGGCGAAGGATTTTTCCTGGCGCGTATCCGCCCGCGAATACGTTCGCGCGTATGAGCGAGTCCGCCAGCAGCACGTGCAGGGAATTCTGGTCTAGGAAGCGCGTGCAAGGGCGAGGTCTCCAAACCCCGACCCTAGTTTGGTGAAGCAAAGAAAGCCTTGGATTAATGTCTACTTCTGCCAGAACTGTTTTCCACGTCGACATGGACGCCTTCTTCGTCTCCGTGGAAGAACTGTTCGACCCATCGTTGAAAGGCAAGCCGGTCGTGGTCGGAGGCCAGCGGCATGAACGCGGAGTCGTTTCGGCCGCTTCCTACGCGGCGCGAAAGTTCGGTGTTCATTCCGCCATGCCGTTGCGCACGGCGGCCAAGCTTTGTCCGCAGGCGATCTTCGTCGATGGGCATCCCGACCGCTACCGCGCCTGCTCGGAGAAGGCTTACACCGTGCTTACGAAGTTTTCTCCGCAAGTGGAGATGGTCTCAATCGACGAAGCTTACCTGGATATGACCGGTACCGAACGCCTGCACGGGCCGCCGCTGCTTGCCGCGCACAAGCTCCACCGGAAAATGAAAGACGAAACGCGGCTCAACTGCTCGATTGGAATTGGCACATCCCGGTTGATCGCCAAGGTGTGCTCCGGTCAAGCGAAGCCGAATGGAGTTCTATACGTGATTCCCGGGCGCGAGGCGAAATTTCTGGAACCGCTCGATGTGCGCGAGATTCCCGGCGTCGGCAAAGTCACCGAAGAAAGATTGCATGCAGTCGGAATCTATAAAGTTGGCGATCTGACGAAGTTTGAGGAGCGCGACTTGGAAGAAAAGTTCGGCAAATGGGGACTCGCACTCGCCGGCAAAGCTCGCGGGGAAGATGCCGGAGCATGGTTCGAAGGCGAGATCGGCGCCGATGAAGCCGCCAGATCCATCAGCCATGAGCACACGTATAACGAGGACACCGCAAGCGTGGAGCAGCTC
Organism: Terriglobales bacterium; assembly: GCA_035517535.1. Lineage (GTDB taxonomy): Bacteria > Acidobacteriota > Terriglobia > Terriglobales > Acidobacteriaceae > Gp1-AA145. Next base: position 3,161 of record DATIYR010000034.1, on the reverse strand, counting down.
GAAGCCACGCTGATGCGCCTGTCCACCATGGTCGGACGCAGGCTTCGCGAGAACCAACTACGCGCCCGGACATTGCAACTGAAACTGCGCTACAGGGACTTCACGACGATTACTCGCGCCCACTCACTCGAGATTCCCACTCAACTCGATAACGAAATCTATCAGCAGATTCATCGCTTGTTTCATGCCAACTGGCGCAAGGGAGCTGAGGTGCGCTTGCTGGGAGTGCAGGCTTCTTCTTTTGGCCAGGACTCTGCGCAACTAGACTTTCTTGAAGATCAGACGCGAGAGAAGTGGGAGCATGCGCTTTCCGCGGCTGACCGTCTGCGCGACAAGTTCGGTGAAGGCAGCATTACGCTCGGAACGGGGATGAGAGGCGGATTCCGCGAGCGCACGCATGAAAATCCGGCGGCACTACCTGGGAAATCGAAACCGGAGAAGAAGTGACCGCGGTCTCGGCGTAGCCTCGATTGCATCAGTGAAGTCGGGCCGGGCGGATTTAACGATGGTCGACCAGCGACTTGGATGAAGCAGCAGCAAAACTGGTTGGTCTCGCCGGCCGTTTTCCAAACGTAACTCGCGTTGCTCCCGCGACTTGAACTGATATGCTAATTTTTGAAACCGGGTGGGTGACCTCTGGTCCGCCCGCAGGCAGCAAATTGCATCAAACGTGAGCAGGTTAAAAAACTGTGGCGCCGCTGCGCCGTGTGGAAAACGATGAAATCCAAGCGCACCCTATTGCAATTGAGTACTTGTTTTTCTGTATTTCTTCTGACGGCTTTAATATTTCTTGGTTCCGCTGCGGGGCAAACGGCTGCTGCAGGGCAGACTTCGGCGCCGGCCGAGCCAACTTGTTTGACTTCTGACGAGCTCGACGCGTCGACCCGAGCGGCGATTCAAAACACCGCAACCCGCTATTTCCAGATGATCTCGCAGGGAGACACCGCCTCGCTCAAGCAGAATGCAATTCCTTCACTGGCCAATAATTTCACCGGCCTGGAAAACGCGATTAAGGAAGCGCAGCCGAACCTGGCTGGTGGAAGTGCGAGTCCACGGGCTCCATTTGAACTTAAAGCCGAAGGCACGGCTCCGATTCCTCGCGCGGAATTTCTATGCGGAATCTTTAATGCCTCCGGTCCCACAGCAAGCAGCGCAGAATTTGTTATTCCAAATCTGCCGCCAGGGAATTATGCAGTCGAAATCCTGGATGAGAGCTCGTCCAAAGTGCCCTACACGGTTTCATTCGTGTTGCAGCAGTCGGGGACCGATTGGAAATTGGGAGGTTTGTTCCTGCGCCCGAAGCAGGTGGCTGGTCATGACAGCGCCTGGTACCTGAATCAGGCAAATCAGTACAAGTCACAAGGGCACTCACTGAGCGCCTGGCTTTACTATCTTGAGGGAAGGGAACTCGCGATAGCGGTGCCCTTCATGGAAACGGAAGCAACGGACAAACTCTACCAGCAGGAATCGACCATGAAGTCGCCTGAGGCTCCAAGCGGTGGAAACACTGCGGATCTCACGTCGGCAAATGGGAAAACTTATAAATTGACAACCATGTTTCCGCTCGCCGTCGGCGAGGACCTGGATGTTGTCGTGAAATATCAGACGCCAAGTGTCGCGGATACGGGCAAGACGTTCGAGGACAACATGGCCGTCATGAAAGCTCTGGTGCAGAAATATCCGGAACTTCGTGACGCATTCAATGGAATCGTGGCGCGGGGAGTTGAACCCAGCGGCAGGGATTACGGCACCATGATGCAGATGAAAGAACTGAAATAGCCTTCGCGAATCGCCGCTGCGACGTATGTGGTTCGTTTACTGTCCCGCCACAGCCGTGGCCGGCTCTTCCACACTTGCCTCCCGCAAAAACTTTGCCGCTTCTTCCGGCGGCGTGGGATTCATGTAGAAGCCGGTGCCCCATTCAAATCCGCCGACCTTGGTCAGCTTGGGCACATACTCGATATGCCAGTGATAATGGTCGTTGCTCGAATCCTGCGTCGGCGAACTATGGATGACCAGGTTGTACGGTGGATCATCGAGCACACGATTGGCTTTGTTCAGCAGGGTGCGGATTGCCTTGGAGAGACTCTGAAACATCCGTGACGACGAATTCTCATATGCCGATTCGTGTTGCTTCGGCAGAATCCACGTTTCAAACGGAAAGCGCGGAGCATAAGGTGCGACCGTAAGAAAGTCGTCGTTCTCTGAGACGACGCGAATGCCCGCATCGAGCTCCTGCCGGACAATATCGCAGAACACGCAGCGCTCCTTGTAGATGTAATACTGCTTGGCGCCTTCGATCTCTTCGGCTACGTAGATCGGAACTACTGGCAGCGCGATCAGTTGCGAATGCGCGTGCTCAATGGTCGCGCCTGCGGCCTCTCCGTGGTTTTTGAAAATCAGAATGTACTTCAGCCGGCGGTCTTTTTTCAGATCGAGAATTCGGTCGCGAAATGTCCAGAGCACATCCTCAATTTTTTTCGGCGACAAAGTTGCGAGCGTCGCATTGTGATCGTTGTTCTCAATGATGACTTCGTGCGCGCCCACGCCATTCATCTTGTCGAACATGCCCTCGGCCTGACGGTCGAGGTTGCCTTCGATTTGAAGTGCGGGGAATTTATTCGGAACCACGCGAACCGTCCATCCCGGGGTGTTGCGCTGCGGCGGCCCGCCATTCTGGCTGGGACGATACGCCTGAATTTCCGGCGGGGTCTTCGCTTCGTTTCCGTAACAGAATGGGCAGAAACCACCCTTCATTCTTACGGAATCGCGTGCGAAATCGGTGGGACGTTTGGCGCGGTCGGTCGAAATGATTACCCAGCGGCCAACAATGGGGTCTTTTCTGAGTTCGGGCAAAAGATTCGATCCTCCACCCGCTGCCACCCGGGTGATTTCATTTTACGATGAGAGTGCCACATTTCGAAATAGTTCGAAGGTCGGACATTCCTGAACCGCTGCGCTTGCCCCACCCTTTCGCCCGATTTTGGCGCAGGGTGGGTTGGTAGTTCCATGCGGGATTTTAGGTAGCCTCAAGGCTGTCTTTGGCTTGAGTGGGATTTCGTCTCGGTAGTACACCGTCACAATATCGAATCTCCACTGCGGAAGTGTAGGGAACTGTCGTCGCGGAAGCGTACGAAGGTAATAGCGGATCATCACACGAA
>DATIYR010000033.1:0-30200 GCA_035517535.1 Terriglobales bacterium | reverse complement strand
TCGCGGAGGGCGGTCGAAGTCTTCAGCAATATCGCATTCGGCCTGAATGCCGCTGCGTTTAGCGAATCCTTCGACGAACCACCGCGCCGCAGAGCCAATCCCGGCTTCATCGAGCAGCGGCGGATGCAGCAAATATGAGGTCGTGCGAATTTCCTGCAGCGCGTTATCAGTAAACGAATCGAGCTCATCCAGCAGGCGCAAAATCTCAGGGGACTGAGCCGCGATCTGCTGAATGGTAGCGCTGATCATTTTTATCGCCGCCAGCGTTTGCCCAGCGGTATCGTGCAGATCGCGCGCCAGGCGCCGGCGTTCCTCGTCCTGCAGGCTCATCAGCCGCACGGAAAGCTGCCGAAGCTGTTCTTCAGCTCTCTTTCGCACGTCTATCTCCGATTCCAGCCGATTCATCGCCTGGTAGAGTTCCGCCGTGCGCTGCTCGACCCGGTGCTCCAGTTCATCGTGCGCCCGCTGAAGTGCGGCCTCGGCGCGTTTGCGCTCGTTAGCTTCGGTCGTCAGTGCGATGATGGTGCGATTGAGCCGGAATTGCTTGCGGCGATTGGCTTCACCGAATCCGATCAGTACCACGCAGACGATGAAGAAGCCGATGGCGCCATGAATTTCCGACCGTGGAATAATAAGGGTATGGCGCGGATCAACGAACCAGTAGAACACTCCAATAAAACCGCCGACTGCGCTTAAAATAGAAGGCCAAACCCCACATACAATCGAACAGAAGGCGACGGCGCAATAAACCGTGGCGTAGAAGGCGACGTGGCCGAGAACCGGATCGAGGGCCCAGCGGAGAAGAACGGCAAGCACGGCTGTAGCCAGTGCTACGGTGTAGCGCTCAATGACAAATTCTCTTCGCATCGGGGAAAAGAAGTTAGAAACTCGAGCCGAAAAAGCAGTCATGCGGCCCTCGCATGCCGCAGGCAAGTAGCTGTATTTTATCCCCACTTTGTGTCGTGGGCCAGAGCTCATATTCGGTACAAAAACGGCCGGACAAACACTCCACTGATCACGGTACGGCGAAAGTATTGCGAATATTACGGGACAAATGCAGCTGCATTAAACTCTGGGTATCGCTTGCGGCGGCGTTCGGCATTGAGTGATGGCCAAGCCCGCTCATAGCCCTCCGCCATGTGACAAAGGGCGCGATCAAAGAACTGGTCGAGAAGTGAAAGCAATTCCATCTCGCCGTATAACTCTATCGGACTGCGCAGGAAGCCCTGTTTTTGCAGATAGTCCCACAGGCACTCCTTGGTCATGACAATCGCCCAGCAACAATCAGCTAAGGGAACGCTCTCACGGGCACGCCGCGCCGCGATTTCTATATAGCGCGTTTCGATATCACTTTCAGTCTTGGTGAGAAGCCATTCGCTGAGATGCTGTAGAAGTTCCTGCAGGCCGCTGACCAGTTCGGCTTTCGAGACCTTCTTCATGTGGCTGGTACGCGGGGAGGATTGAATCTTGGCCGCAAGTTCACGCGAGATTTCGTCCGAATGCGCCTCAATCAACCGTATCAACCGCAATGCAACCATTCCGTCCTCCTGCTTGTTCGCAGCCCAATCAGGCCCTCGCGCCACAAAGATACTTACGTTCGGAGCAAGCGCTCACGGATTCTGGCTATCTACTTGAAGGATGCGCCGCGGCCCGTTGTTGGTTGCAAAAAAATTGTTGGACGAAGCGATGCGCCTGTTGTCAAGCTGGCTTCACTTTTAGCAAAGCGGAAAGTTATATCGTGGGACGATATTACTAGAGACAGGTGGAAATTGCGCGGCAGACAAGCGCTGCAACGATTTGCCTGCCGCGTTTTCGAGTTACTACTGAAGTGCCAAATGGTCTCGCCGGTTTTGTTGCCAGCAAGATTCGTCGTTATCGGAGCAAAATGGATGCTCTTTGCCGTAGCTGATGGTCTTGATTCGATCAGCTGGAACGCCCTCGGCAATCAGCGTGCTTTTCAGTGAATTGGCACGGCTGTCACCGAGCGCCAGGTTGTACACTTCCGATCCCCGGTCATCGCAATGGCCTTCGATCATGACCTTCAAATCGGAATGATTGGCGAGGAAGTCGCCGTCATTCTGCGCCGAGCTGGTCTGGTCCGAGCGCACATCCGATTTGTTGAAATCGAAGTACACATCTTTCACGATTTGGGCAAACAGTTCCTGATCGGTGAGGGTCGGCGTTGTGGCTTTAGCGGCGGCTGGACTCACGGTTACACGGGCGTTGGCTTCCTGCGTTCCGCCGTTGCCGGTTGCAGTCAAGGTATACGTGGTTGAACTATCGGGCGTGACGGTTTGCGACCCGGAGGCTTGCACCGTGCCGATGCCCGCGATGGTTATGCTATTGGCGTTGGTGGTGCTCCAGGTGAGGGTGGTGGATTGGCCTTGTTGAATCGTGTCTGGATTAGCTGCCAGCGTCGCGGTGGGCGTTGCAGGAGCCGGCGGCGACGGCGGCACCACTTTTGCAACTTTCTTGCTGCATCCGCCGAGCACTAATGCACTGGCAAGCGCGGCGGCGGAGATCAGATACTGAATTCTATTGTTCACGATCATGTCCTCCTTGCGACTAAATATCGCGGTAATCTTGGGTTCCCCGAAAAGACTCCATCCGCTCCCAAATTCGGGCGCGGCGAGACAAAACTTGGTTGAACGTTTGTGCAGGAAAAATCAGGCGCGATCAGCAGCGGAGAATGGATGCGCACCCGGGCGGGCCAGAAACTTCAGCGAGAGGGGCAATATACTCACCTAAAATCCGTGACGCGATCTCAAGAACAAAGGCCCATAAGGCGAGCGCGGCCAAAGCTATCACCCAAACCAATTTCATGGCCGCGTGAACGTTGCGAAGCTCGGTCGCCGGGCCGTGGACGGCGGAATAAGGACCAACAGGGATCGGAAAAAGGAAAATACCCACGATACAGAAGATCGCGATAAGGGCCAACTCATACCGGAAGTGGCTTGACTGCATGGCCTTCAGTTAAGGTAAGTACCTGAATAAATCGATGCACGAGGAAGATTCAGAGTTGCACATTAATAATCGGCCGCTGACGGTTAGCGATCCTCTACTTCGCGCACCAATTCTTTCCTTGCGTTTGTAACATGGATTGCAGCGGAGGATAAGAAAACTCTGCGCAGCTGTGTATTACTTAGGTGCAAGCCCATAACGGCACAGGTACTACACGAGTAACTCTCCATGGCCGAAAACCGAACATTAAACTCTGCCATTCAACGCGAATATCCTCGGCAGCCGTTGGTTGGAGTTGGAGCCGTGATCGTTGAAAAGGACCGTGTCTTGCTGATCAAGAGGGGCAAAGCTCCGCTGCTCGGGGAGTGGTCGATTCCCGGTGGGATGTTGGAGATAGGGGAGACATTGCGCCAGGCTGCGGAGCGCGAGGCGCTCGAAGAGACCGGACTAACCGTGCGCGCGACCGAACTATTGGGCGTCTTTGAACGCATTGTACCGGACGAGGAAAAGCGTACGGTGTATCACTACGTTCTAATCGACTTCCTTTGCCAGAAGATTTCGGGCGATGTCCGCGCATCCGGGGATGCAAGTGACGCGCGTTGGTTCACGCCGGAGGAACTCGATAAGCTCCCGTTGCCCGACGACACGCGGAATGTGCTTCGGCTGGGACTCACAAGTGTTGGCTGACGGAACGCTCGGCTCATCTCCTCATTGAAAGTAGTTCGTCAGAAGTCGGTGGGTTCTTCGTCGAAATTTGAGACCGTCTCGTTCAGGATTCGGCTGGCCCGGGTAAAGTCCTCCGGATCGACCATCAATTTCACCCCGCCGAGCAGGTTCGAAATCAGCCAGTCCATACGCACCATGTGCTCGTCGGCGAGAAAGCACTCGATGCCGGAAGCTTCGAGCCTGCCTTTTGCAAGCAGTGCTTCAGGAATATCGCGGAACCGACGGAGCATAACCAGGTTGCGGATTTCCGGAACGCTGGCCTGCGGTAGGAGCTCGGGTTCTGGAACTTCCAGGTTGCGCTGATCAAGTTCATCTTCAAGCGCATCCCAGGCGGCGTCGCTCAGGTCCCAGGATTCCCGGGCAAGCTTCAACAGTTCGCCATCGGTCAATCGCGAGTAATGGCTGGCAAAATCCTGGTAGTCCCTTTCGGAGTCGGACGGCTTCACGAAAGCATAATAACGAGGCGCGGCCCGAACGTCGACTGAAGGGTAGCCATCTCGATGCAATACTGGGTTGAAAATTATTCCTGTTCGGAATCGCTCCACCGGCAGCCGCATTTATGACATAGCCAATCGTGTGGACGAATTGGAAGCGGTAAACCAAGCGGCAGGCTGATTTTGGCCGCGTCATTCAATTCACCAAAAGCGACATCCAACGAGCCGCATTGCGGACATCTGGGCTGCACAAAGTTTCCCAGGCCCGGCACCTCAATCGAATCCGGAATGGGCTCATTGAGCAGCGCGGATGCTTCACTCAACTCTGATTCGCGTACAAAGAGTCTGACGCCTCCAAGCGCATTAGAGAGTATTGGATTGCCGCCCAGCATGTTTTCATCAGCCAAATGGCATGAGATGCCCGAATGGTTCAGCAGACTTCTTGCGACCAGTGCCTCCGCAAAACTTGTGAACCTCCGAGCCACACACAACTTGTCTTCGTTCTCTGAATTATTGTGTAGAAGCAGCGGCGCGGCCGAAGCGTTCGGCTGAGGAGCATGTTGCGAAAGTCCTCTTGAGGACATCTCCTCGTTCAAAGCCTGTCTGGCTACTTCCGTGAGATCAACCTCATCAATGGCAAGCTGCTCAAGCTCGCCATCCATCATCCGGGAGTACTCCTCCCGCAATCGCTGATGTGTGCGTGCTGGATCGGCTATCTCCACTGAGACACGGATAATACACCGCCGTCGCCAGAGTTCCACAAGAAAGTGGGTGGAGTTTTATAAAAAGGGACCTATAAAATAGAACGGCCCGCGAGCCTTCTGCCTGCGGGCCGTCCGGTGGACTGTTTGGGTTTGACCAAGAGGTGGTCACTCGTAAGGCATCCCTGCGGGATGCTGTGGCCACTTCGGCGAACTCCGGGTCCCGGCGCGACCTGACACCGGGCGGAATCGGATCCAAACTCACCGCTTTGAGTTGCGAAGGTCTTAGAGCAACCAGCCCTAAGTCTCAGCCACCTCACCTGGTCTTTGGATACATCTACTGCCACTTTCAGAACTTGTCATCAGACCACCTCCTTTCCGGTGTGATCGCAGAATAGTACACAAGGAACTCTGGATCAAGCGGAACGGTAGTTGTGAGAACTGGTTCCTGCAACAACTCCTGCAATTCCTTTGCAACTGCTTGACAATCCCGAAATGTGCGCTTAAGGTAGCGCGCAACGCGGTGAACGGAAGCTTGAGGCTCCCACGTCTCAAGTCCGAGGGGCTTCCTGTCACTGTCTTCCCGGAAAAATTGAGTTTTAAGCGGCTCCTGCCGAGAGGCTGAGGTTTTTGGAGGCGTTCTAACCAACCTCTAATTACTTCAGCCTGTTTCGGCGAGGATACATTCTTCTGCGAGGCGATTTATGCCGAACCTACTCAAGACAGGCCAGTTTGCAGGTGTCAGCGCAAATGACACGTTTGCACTGGCTGCTCTGCGCCAGGCTCCGATTATTTACCACCTGCCGGTTATTCAATGGCCGGCGAACCTGCAGCCCACCACGGCGCCGTTGGGGAAGTATGCTCCGGGGACAAAAATTACTTCGGCTGTCGATGCGGACGCGGATGTTCTGATGGTTCTATATACCGATCAGGAAACCATGGCGCTGCTCGACGTGATGACCGGAAATCCCGACTGGAGCGCAAAAACCAAGAGCGACTGGTGTGAGTACGCACACAACTTCAGCAAGTTCAAGTCGTCGATTCAGAATCCGAAAGCCAACGACACGTTGAAAGATGGCGCATTCGGCTTGCTCTCGGCAATGAAGATCGCGGGCAAGAATGTGGTTCTCTACAAAACAGAGCTTCATCCGAAGCAGGATGGCGTTGGGCTGCCCTTTGTTGGTGTGATGCAGCAGTTGATTTCTGAACTCAAACCCAAATACGTGATCACGACCGGCACAGCCGGCGGCATCGGTGGCCGCATCGAGTGCGGCGATGTGACGATCTGCGCCGGAAGCCGTTTCCACGTCGATAAGACTTACCCAAAGTTCAAAGACATCGACACGCTAAGTCAAGATGACACGGAGATCAAGAACGACGTCACGTTCGATCCGCAACATGTGCAATATGCGGCCACGCACCTGACGAAGTTGTCGCTGCCTGGTCTCGATCAGTGCTACCAGCGGCTGCAATCGAATCCCGGATACTCCTTCGTACCCAAGAACACGCTGCCATCGCCGATTTATCTGACCGGAGTAAATCCGGTGCCGGGCCCGGAACCGATGGACATCGTCTCGGCCGATTACATGACCACGGACGACAACAACAACTCCGAAAAGCTGCAAACGCTCGGCATCATGAACGATACCGATGACGCATTTCTTTTTTATGCCATCTGCAAAATGGCTTCAGGGAAGCGGCCCAAGTGTATTTCTGTGCGGAATGCGTCGGAGCCGCAGATGATTCACTCGCCATTTCCAGCCACCACCACTCCTACGGAGATTGTGAATATTTTGAAGAATATGGCGGGAACGATTTACGGAATTTATCAATATTGCACCACGCTCAACAGCGCGTTCGCTTGCTGGGGAGTCATTGCGGGATTGTCGTAGCGATTTCATAGAAACGGTTCGCTCCCGAGCGTCACTAGAAATAATGAGGTGAGAAATGCCAGCAAAAGCAGCAAGAGCAAAGAAGGGCGCCCAACCAACTCGCCGGATACTCAGCGCGGCGGCCGCGCTCGGCGGCAAAATGTCGGAGACAACCATTCAGGTGCCGATCACGAATATCTACATGGATGGCGACTACACGGGAACCATCCTCGTGGGCAGCCAGAAAAAGCCGATCAACGTTATTCTTGATACCGGCAGTAGCACGCTGGCAATCGACGGAACGAAGTACGATCCTACGAAGGACACTACTGCAAAAGTCACCGACATTGCGCAGGAAGTCTCTTATGCCGACGGCAGCAACTGGGTGGGCGCCGTGGTTTCGACCAACGTGAGTGTGGGTTCAGGCAGCCCGGTTGTTCTTCAAAAGGTCAACGTGGCGGTTGCTTATCATGCGTCGGAGACGATGTTCAGGCAATCGCAAGGGATTCTCGGCCTGGCATACACGAAGCTGAACAATGCTTTCGTAATGCCGGGGCCGACCATCCCGCCGAAGAACACCTTCAACCAGATTCAGGCCGGGAAGGTGACTTACATCGAACCTTATTTCACCGAACTCGAGTCGGCTGGGCTGGTCGCCGACAAGTTCGCGTTTTATACCCGCCGCTCCATGGTCAACCTGGCCACTCATAATCCCGCGACCGACCCGCTGAACAACGGCTACCTGATCCTTGGCGGCGGCGAAGAGTACACGAACCTGTATAGCGGACCGTTCCAGGTTGCGCGCGTGGTGCACGACCTCTACTACAACGTAAATTTGAAATCGATCACGGTCGGCGGCGGTGCTCCGATCGAGGTCGAGTCGCCGACCAAGGCCAGCGGAAATATCTCGAACTCGGTGGTTGACAGCGGCACGAACAGCATTCTGCTTGACCAGAAATTATTCGATGCAATCGTGCAGCAATTTTCTTCTTCGGACGACACAACGCTCGAGGATGCACTTCGAGCCGGCTATGTGCCCATGAGCAAATTGAACCTGGCCGATTGGCCGCCGATCACATTTGTTCTGGAGGGTGCGCTGGGGAAAGACGTGAGTTTAGTGGTGACGCCTGAGACCTACTGGCAGACCAATTCGCCGAAACCAGGGTACGCGACGGCCGTACTATTTGGCGACAGCGGCCAGGGCGGTGGTCAATCGATTCTCGGTCTGCCGCTGATGAATAACTATTTCACCGTCTTCGATCGATCGGTCGACAAGGGACTCGGCGTCGTTAGCTTCGCCAAGATGAACCCGAACGCCAAATAAATTCCAGGATAGTCAAGAACATTGCCAAGCCTTTGTAGTCGGCGGTGAACAATTCGCTCGTCTTGAGAAGTTGCCATAATTCCCGACGGCACGTGCCCGCTTGCCTATTTCGAAGGCATTCTGCAATCGAAGTCTAAAATCTTATTGTCATCCCGAACGCGAGCTCCGAAGGAGATCGCGAGAGGGACCGTACGAGACGCGTGAACTAGCAGAAGCGTGTACAAGATCAGCATGGGCGCCTGCATCGAGCGATGTCCTTACGACTGTAGTGGTGATGTGAAGCGACGTACGGTCCCTCTCCCGCCCGCTTGCGCGGGCACGTTCGGGATGACATCAGATTTAGTTCGCAAATGGAAAAAGTTGGGAGCAACTGAGTTTTTTGTGACGAGTAACCTGGACAATGCTTCTCCGTTCGCTTCGAGCATTTCGGATTGGAACAAAGGTTCACGGCGACGCATTACGTTACGAATCTGTGTACTTCGAGCTACTTTTGCCATAATGATTGTTGAGAATGCCGGACACCTTTATTCTGGGAATTGAAAGCTCCTGCGACGAAACCGCGGCGGCTGTCGTGCGTTCCGGCGAGCAGGTCGTCTCGAATGTTGTTGCCTCGCAGATCGCCACACATCAGCCGTATGGCGGCGTCGTCCCGGAGTTGGCTTCACGGGAGCATCTGCGCGCCATTGTTCCCGTCGTCCGGCAAGCGCTTGCCGAAGCGGGGAAGAATTACGAATCGATTGACGCTCTCGCCGTGACCCAGGGGCCCGGCCTTGCAGGGGCACTGCTGGTCGGCATCAGCTATGCGAAGGCGCTGGCGTTTGCGCTCGAAAAGCCGCTGATCGCGGTCAATCATTTGGAAGGTCACATTCATGCTGTGCTGCTCGAAGAACGCCAAAAAGGGAACCGGGAACTGCAATTTCCCGTGCTGGCGCTTGTAGTTTCCGGCGGCCACACCCATCTTTATTTAGCGGAGCTTCTCTCATTAGAATCAGGCTCGTTCGAATCAGGGGGCGAGAGCTGGTCATACGAAAACATTGGCCACACTCGCGATGACGCGGCCGGCGAGGCCTTCGACAAAGTTGCGAAATTACTCGGGCTTGGGTATCCGGGTGGGCCGGTGATTGATCGCTTGTCCAAGCACGGCGATCCGCGCGCCGTGAAATTTGGGACAGCGCAGATAAAACACCCGGATCGGAAGACTTCCGCGTCAATTCAAAATATTCGTGTAGACCCGGGCGTCCACGCGCGGGATGGGGAACAGGTCCGGGGTGGGCGGGCGTGGACGCCCGCCACTACACGGTTCGATTTCTCTTACAGCGGCATCAAGACAGCCGTCCTTCGTTATGTCGAAACGCACGGCCTAGCGGCTTCGATCGAAGCTCGACGGAAAGCGCTCGGGGCAATCATTAAACCGAAGCTTGAGGATTACCTGGCACATTGCGATAAACAGACTCTCGACCTGGTAGCCTCGTTTCAAAGGGCCATGGCGGAGGACCTGGTCAGCAAAACCCTCGCTGCGGCGCGCGAATACGATGTTGCGACATTGTTTGTCACCGGCGGTGTCGCCGCTAACAACGAACTGCGGCAAACATTTGAGCAGGAATCGGCGCGGGGGGGTCTGCCGGTATTTTTCCCCTCGCGACCGCTCTCAACCGACAATGCTGCAATGATCGCGGCGGCGGCCTATCCGAAATTTCTCGCCAAAGATTTTGCCGCGATGGACTTTTCCGCGGAAGCGGGATTGGCGCTGAGATAGCAATCAGCAGTCAGCACTCAGACTGCCAGCGTGTGATGTGAACCCTCTAGTCGGTAGTCATTCGGAACAGGATTTTTGTCCCCGGAAACATCGGGCTGAATGCTGAGTGCTGACTGCTAGCCTTCCTTCAGCTTCGTCTCTTCGATGTCCATATCTTTAAATTCGCTGGATTCGAAAACTTCGCCGCACTCCAGGCATTCGACGAATTCGGACTCTTCTTCGCGGGCGACGATGCGGACGCGGGGATGCTTGCACGGCTCCACGGGCGGTCTCTTTTCGGCTGGTTGGGCAGGGCGGGATGTCGTCATAGATTCCGGTTGTCTGCTTCGGGCCCGAGCTGCCCCGAGGAAATTTCGCCGGAATTGGCGGTATTTTTAGCAGAAACGATGCGGTTGTCAAGCAAAAGAATGAAGAATCGAGTTGTATCGGTAACGTTTACCAAATTGTTAGTTCCCGCACAAATTAGAATCAATGCATGGCGGAAGCGATCGAAACGGGTGAAGATTTCCAGTCCCGGGCGCTGGACCGAATTCGCAAGTTCATGCTGGTGCTCGGCTTCTCGGCACTGGTGACTGCTTTCACGTTCTTTGGATGGCGGATCGGGATCGGGTTCGCCCTCGGCGCCTCGATCGCCTACTTGAATTTTCACTGGCTTAAGAAAGTAGTGGCGGGGATTTCCGATCTGACGATTGCCTCCGGCACGGCGACCTCGAGCCGTGGAGTGGTACATCGTTTCGTACTGCGCTACTTTTTGATGGCCTTTGTAGCCTTTGTTATACTTACTGTTTCCCGCGAGAGCCTATACGGGCTATTTGCGGGCTTGTTTTTGCCCGTTGCGGCGATCTTGTGCGAAGCCGGATACGAACTAATTCGAGTGGTTCGTGGCTCGTGACTAGTGTCGTTTTGATCGAATCTGCAATCGCGAGTCACGAATTTTGAGCCACTAGCCACTGACTTTTCATGCCTGAACAACTTTTCTTCACCAAACTCTTGAATCACGCCTTCGCCGGTCCGGTGACTGCGCTGCTGAACGCACTTCATGTTCCACCGGAATATCCGCAGGCGCCGATTTCGAATGCGGTTGCCATGGAAGTGTTGGTCGTCGGCTTCCTGCTGCTCGTCTTCATCGTCGTGCGCTCGCAGCTTTCGGTGGAGCAGCCGAGCGGGCTGCAGCACCTGTTCGAAGGCCTACACGGGTTCATCGAAGGCCAAAGCCGCGACATCATCGGCTCGCACAGCGAATCTTTTACCCCGTTCCTGGTTGCGCTCGGTTTATTCATCCTGATCGGAAATCTGTTCGGGGTTGTGCCGGGGCTCGAATCGCCGACTGCGCATGGGGTAGTGCCGCTCGGCTGCGCCGTGGTCTCGTTTTTTTATTACCAGATGCAGGGCTTCAAACACGCCGGGCCCGGCTATTTGAAACATTTCCTGGGGCCGATCTGGTGGCTGGCTCCGCTGATGCTGCCGCTTGAGATCATCAGCCACCTGGCGCGGGTGCTTTCACTCAGCGTTCGTCTTTATGCAAATATGTTTGCAGGCGATATTGTGACCTTGGTATTTTTTTCCCTGGTCCCGCTTATTCTTCCTATTGCATTTTTAGGACTTCATCTTTTTGTTGCCCTGCTTCAGGCATACATCTTTGTATTGTTGGTTACGGTTTATCTTGCCGGCGCGGTCGCCACGGAGCACTAATCCCGCTACTGGCAACTGGTTTTTGATTTTCGCCGTTCAGCGTGAGGGCGTTTGTACGGTAACGTCAACCACCCACTGGCGGCAATTCATAGGAGAAAAAACAATGCGTAACACGCTTGCGGTTTTGAAGTATGTTTTCGGGGCATTGGCGGCGCTCTGCTTTGCAGTGCCGGCATTCGCTCAAGGAGGGGGAGGCGGCGCCAACTGGGTCGCCATTTCGGCCGGATTCGGCATGGCCATTGCCTCTGCCGGATGCGGAATCGGACAGGGCCGCGCGACGGCTTCGGCTACTGAGGCTCTCGCACGAAATCCTTCAGCGCGCGCCGGAATTCAGTTCGCGCTGATTCTCGGCCTGGCGCTGATCGAGTCCCTCGCGCTATACACGCTGGTCATTATTTTCTTGAAGGTGAAATAAGTCGTCTGTGGCATTTCGCTGTGCTCTCCGTGTCCTCTGTGGTTGTTTTTTGAAACCATAGCGGGCACGGAGTTACACAGGCTTTCAGAGAGCATCCCCTGTATGTCTTTCTCGCTCGATCATCTCGGAATCGCGGTCAAATCCTTGGCGTCGGCAAAAGAGGTTTACGAGAAGATCGGCTTAAAACTCTCACCTGAAGAAGTTGTCCGCAGCGAAAAAGTTCGCGTGGTTATGGTTCCGGTTGGCGACACGCGCCTCGAGCTGCTCGAACCCACCTCTGACGACTCCGTTATCGCCAAATTCATTGCCAAGCGCGGTGAGGGCCTGCACCATGTTTCTCTGCGCGTTCCCGATTTGAGTGCCGCGATCCAGAACCTCAAATCCAGCGGCGTGCACCTGCTTTCGGATGAGATGAAAATCGGCGCCGGTGGTCACCGCTATATCTTCATTCATCCGTCCAGCGCCTCGGGCGTGCTGATTGAACTCGTGGAAGCCAGCCGTTAGTCTGCTCTCTTATGCTGATTCTGGGAGTGGACACCTCAGGCAAAAACGGCAGCATTGCACTGGTTCAGTTTGAGCAGGGAAGTCCTCATACGCTGGAAATAGTTGCGCTCGCAGGCGGAACTTTCTCCGCGCAACTGGTGCCACAGATTTCGGAGCTGCTTGCGCGCCATAACTTCGCGAAGGAAGATGTGGGCGGTTTTGCCGTTGTTTCCGGTCCAGGTTCTTTCACGGGGCTACGCGTAGGCCTCGCCGCAATCAAAGCGCTCGCAGAGGTTCTACGAAAGCCGATTGCCGCAGTTTCTTTACTGGAAGCCCTCGCGAAAACGTCAGGCAAAGCGGGCGAAGTCGCAGCCGCGCTCGATGCCGGTCGCGGCGAGGTCTACGTTGCGTACTGCAACGTCGCGAACCAGCGAGTATCTGTTGGTGAACAGCAACTTATTAATTTCGTTGAACTCATGGCCGCTGCAGAAAATCGGGAAATCGTCACGCCAGATTCGAGGCTTACCGATCTCGCACGCGAGAAGGGAATTCGCGCCACGTTGATTCCTTACCCGCGCGCCGACGTAATCGCTCGCATGGGATTTGAAAAGATCAAAACCGGCGAAGTTATTTCCGTAGAAGCACTCGATGCGAATTACATCCGCCGCAGTGATGCCGAAATCAAATTCGCGGGCAAGTGATGGTATCGACATGTTTGCGTGACCTTCGCAGGCTTTGCGGTTAAAGTCTAAGGAAGCCTCAATCGCTAAGTGCACAAGGAACGTAAAACTACCAAAATTCGGCGTCGGCAATTCTCCTGGTTCGTGGTGCTTTGGGAATTTCACGTCGATCCTAAGCAGCGCCGCGCCTTTGAGAAGGCCTACGGGCCGCGTGGTGAGTGGGCACGCCTTTTCCGCACAGGCAAGGGTTATATTCGAACCCAATTGATTCGCGACGCGGAGATACCGAATCGATACCTGACGCTTGATTATTGGAAGTCGCTTGAGCACTATGAGAGGTTCAAGAAGCAGAACCGCACCACATATCAGATGATCGATAAAAAATGCGAAGCACTGACGGTCGGGGAAACTGAGATCGGGCGTTTCAATTGTCTCGTGTGAGAGTCTTCCGCAGCTTAATTATTCGCGCGTCGTACACCATTCCAGTCTTGTGGCTGGTGGTTTCGGTTGTGTTTCTGCTGATTCACCTCGTCCCCGGCGATCCTATCCTGCAAATGCTCGGCGAGGGTGCGCCGGTCGCGGACATTGCCGCTACACGCCACGCATACCACCTCGATCTTCCCCTCAGGCAGCAATACGTCGATTATTGGAGAGGAGTGTTGCACGGGGACCTTGGCCCGTCGCTGCGCTTCAATCAAAGCGTGAGCAGCCTGATCGCTCAGCGTTATCCGTACACGCTGCAGCTGACGATTGCCTCGTTGCTCGTCGCAATCTTGATTTCCATTCCCGCCGGCGTCCGTTCTGCGCAGCGCCGCGGCCGCTGGGATGACAAGCTGTTGAGCGTTGTCAGCCTTTTCGGATTATCGTTTCCTAACTTTGCTCTTGGTCCAATTCTAATTTTGTTTTTCGCCATCAAGCTTGGGCTGCTTCCGGTCTCGGGCTCGGGCGGATTAGAGCATCTGGTCTTGCCGGCCATCACCATGGGCAGCGCGCTCGCCGCGATTCTCACCCGCATGGTGCGTACATCTATGCTCGAAGAGCTCGGTCACGATTACATCCGCACGGCGCGCGCAAAGGGTTTGCCGGAGCGAACTGTGGTTTACCGCCACGCGCTGCGCAACGCAATGCTGCCGATTCTCACCGTGCTCGGTTTGCAGTTCGGCGCGCTGCTCGCCGGCGCCATTGTTACCGAAAAAATCTTCTCCTGGCCAGGAATCGGCAGATTAACCATCGACGCCATCGGCAACCGCGATTATTTTTTGGTGCAAGGCTGCATTCTGGCGATCGGTCTAACGTATGTAATCGTCAACTTCCTGACCGACCTGTTGTACTCGGTGGCGAACCCGAGGATTCGTCAGTAGACGAACCGTGTCGGCCCTCAAAAAGTCCAAGTCCCTACCCTCCCCGAAAGAACCGAAAACGGTGCTTACCGGTTGTCAAGCAGGCCGGGGCGATTCCCCTGAATCCTTTTGTGAAATTCTTCGCTCTTCCCTAGTAGGGAGGATTCTTGAACACAATTTCCGTATCTGATCTGGCTAGCAGCCAGAGCACGGAGTTGCTCCGTGTAGATGTTCGTTCCGCAAGCGAATTCGCCAGCGGCCACGTGCCGTGCGCGGTGAATATTCCGCTCAATGAGATTGAGAGGCGTACCGCCGATCTCAGTTCCGATCGGCCAATCGCGCTTATTTGCCAGGTGGGCCAGCGTGCCCGCATGGCGGCGACTCTGCTGGAGCCCTGTCGGTCCGACCTAGTCGTGGTCGAGGGCGGCACGACGGCTTGGAAGAATGCAGGCCTGCCACTAGTCGCGAGCGCGAAGGCTCGCTGGTCACTGGAGCGGCAAGTGCGGCTGGCGGCGGGAGTTCTCGTGCTGGCTGGGTCGGCGCTCGCAGCCATCGTTAGCCCATATTGGCTGTTCCTGATAGGCTTCATCGGCACAGGGCTGGCCTTTGCCGGACTGACTGACATCTGCCCGATGGGCATGTTCTTGGCCCGGCTGCCATGGAATGCTTCGAGCAAGTGTCTGATCGCGGACGCGAGGACTCCGCCTACGGTGCAAACCTAAGTTCGATGCAAACCTAGTATTGTGTGCTGCCGCTGACCGGCCGACAATCTGGTTATGGATTTCGAGCGGCTGGTCAACGAACACAAAGACGCGGTGTATCGGCAGATGATTCGCGCATGTGGCAACCGCGAAGACGCCGAGGACGTACTGATCGAGGCGCTGCTCAAGGCGTACAGAAACCTGGAGCAATTGCGTGCGCATGAAGCCTTCCGCGTGTGGCTGGCCCAGATCGGAAGGCGAGTATGTTGGCAGTTAAGAAAGCGAGAGGCGCTAATGCCGTTGCTGCAATTGTCGTCGCTCGAGGACGAAGGCCATGAGTTGCCGGCGGACGACCCTGCACTCGACAGCTCAGTCGCCCGGCAGCAAATGAAAGAAGTATTGATGAGCGCGGTTGCTTCGCTGCCGCCCGAATATGGCGACGTATATCGCATGCGTGATCTTGAGGAGCTTTCGGGCAGCGAAGTGGCACGCCAGCTGAACATCAGTCTGCAGGCCATGAAATCGCGTTTGCATCGCGCCCGGGCGACGGTGCGGGAGAACGTGGATCGAGCACTCGGGGCAGGAAGTTAAGTGATCTTAGAAGGGGAGCAATTATGGAAGTAACAGTTGAACATCTTGGAGCGGTTCAGTTTGAGATCAAAGCACGACAGCATTCCATTGCTTGCGATCAGCCGACAGAGAATGGAGGTTACGACGAGGGGATGACGCCGCCCGAACTGATGTTGGCCTCGCTGGCGTCGTGTGCGGCTTTCTATGCAGCCCAATATTTGCGCAAGCATAAACTGGCGACCGAAGGCACAAGCGTACGGGTTACTGCGGCAAAGTTAAAGGACCCGGCTCGGCTGGGGGACTTTCACATTCAAGTGGAATCACCTGTCGAGTTGGACGAGAAACATCGGTACGGGATTGAGGAAGCGGTGCATCACTGCCTGATTCACAATACATTGCTGCATCCGTCGAAGATCGAAATTAAGATAGAAGCGCCGGTGCCTGTGGAACAGTGGTGAGGCCGCGCCGGTGACGTCTGGCTTGCGTACAATGAGTAGTCGTCCTCCGTATCCAAGGCGGACGCTCATCCATATGCTCCTGCACGGAATCATTCCTCCGATTACAACGCCCTTTTATCCCGACGGTCGGGTGTATTACAAAAAACTCGAACACAATGTTGAGCATTACTCGAAGACTCCGGTCGCAGGCCTTGTGGTGCTCGGCTCGACCGGCGAGGCCGTCATGCTCTCCGATGAAGAGCATCGGCAGGTTTTGAAAACAGCGAGCGAGGCCTGTGCCGCCCACAAAGTTCTGATCGCCGGGACTGGTGCAGAATCGGCAATTGAAACACTGCGCCTGACTGAATATGCTGCCGAGCTGGGTTATGACGTGGCGCTGGTGCGCACCCCTTTCTATTTCCGCAACCGCATGCCGCCGGAGAACATGCTGGCGTTCTACCGCACGGTTGCCGACCGCTCGCCGATTCCGATCATGATCTACAGCGTGCCGGTATTCACGGGATACGACATTCCTGCGGAACTCGTCATCGAACTTGCCGAGCACGCGAACATTATCGGGATCAAAGAATCGGGCGGCGATGTCGAGAAGGTGCGCCGAATGGCCGAAGGCACACGGCATATCCGGCGGAGCGCGACGGTAACGGAAACATTTGCCGCAGTCACGCCGCGAATGCTGAAGAGAATCCGGCTTGAAGATTCCGATACCACTGGAGAGCTCGTTCCGGTTGCTGCCTTGGCTGGAACCGACAGTGCTCATGTGGGGGCGGGCGTCCACGCCCGTCCGGTCGAGCAAGGCTCGACGAAAACTTCCTCATCGGCGATCACAACCATCGGCAAGCTCAAAACTCGCCAGAAAGAAGTCGGCTTCCAAATCTCGGTCGGCGCTGCGCAAAAGCTCCATCCATCGCTCGAAGCTGGCGCAATCGGCGGTATTCTCGCATTCGCCGATCCTGCTCCCACCGCCTGCTATGAGATTTACGCCGCCTGGAAGGAAGGCGACCAGGAACTGGCGCGCCTTAAGCAGGAGCGAATTTCGCGCGCATCCATTCGGGTTGGCGCAGAGCTGGGCATCTCCGCGCTGAAATATGCGATGGATCTGAACGGCTACTACGGAGGGCCACCCCGCCTGCCGCTGCTGCCGTTGACGGCTGATCTGAAGACCGAAGTCGAGCGACTCATGGGCGATATCCGTAACTAAAGAGTTTCTTTTGTTCGCAGAGGGAAAGTTGTGCTACATTCGCGCCCATGAGTCTCTTCCGTCTGGTATCGCTTAGTCTTGTGGTGTTGATGGCAGTTCTCGCGTGGTCTCGAGAAAAGCCGGAACCGGCCATCACAATGATGTGGCCAAATTCCTCCACGCCATCCCTCGAAATCGTCTTCGGAAAATTTGTACAGCAAGGTCCTGGATACCAAGGGCAGCGCAGCTTTATCTCAGATGTCGTGGTTCGAAACGTCTCGGCGAAACGGATTCCGCGCGCCTCCCTCTCTGTACAGCTGTTCGACAAAGAGAAAGTAAGAATCGGGGACGCGGTTCTGAATATCAACGATTTGGACTCAGGGGAAAGTACCAAAATCGCATTTCAGTTTTTTACGGTGGGGCTTCCCACGTCGTTGACGCTGGCCGCTCACAACGATAACGGGATTCCGACCTCGTTTAAGACTGTTCCTTTGAAGATTGTCTCAGTTCCACCGGGTGCGAAATTAAAGGTAGACGGCCAAGACGCCGGCACGACGCCGAAAATCGTGGACTTAATCGTCGGAACACATCTCCTCCAGTTTAGTAAGGAAGGTTACGCCACAGGTAGCACGCCGGTGGACATCGCACCTGACGAAACCGCGGGCGGCGAGATTAGCTTCGAGCTCGGGGGACTTTCGCGCGACACAGTTGAGCTTCGCGACGGTACCTCGGTGGTCGGGGACGTGATGTCGGTGAGTATGGATAGTGTGGTGGTTCGTGTTGACGGCCAGGACCAGACTTACGACCGAAACAGAGTCGCCAAAATCATGCTTGTGGAAAGAGAATCGCCTCACCCGACAACTTCGGCCGTACCGACAGCTGCTTCCAAGTGAGCCCGAATCATCTTGCGGTGCGAGCACGACTGTTCTAAGATTAGAACGAACGTTCGAACGATATGGCTTCCGCCGCCCGGTCAACTCGCATTCAGCGCCCGCATGGTTCCTTGCAGCCGCGCTTTGGCGCGCAGCTAGGACGCATTCTCGATCACGCCACTCAGGTTTTCTATGAACGCGGGTATGCTGGGGCTTCGATGCGCGATCTTTCGCGCGCCACGGGAATGTCTCTGGCGGGGATGTACCACTACTTCGGATCGAAGGAACGCCTGCTGTACCTCATTCAGAAGCACACGTTTTCGACGATCCTGGCGCGGGCGCGCGAACGGCTTGCGGAACTCGATGATACGGAAAAAGGCATTCGAGCGTTCATCCAGAACCATCTCCAATATTTTCTCGAGCATCAACAGGCGATGAAGGTGCTCTCGCATGAAGACGACGTGCTTGAAGGCGAATATGGCAGGGAAGTCGCTGGTATCAAACGGGAGTACTACCGACTTTGCGTGGAATTGCTGGAGCGCTACAAAAAAGGGAACGGGCTGGAATTCGAAAGCCGGACGGCGGTGCTTTCGCTTTTTGGCATGATGAATTGGATTTACACCTGGTATAACCCACGACTCGACGGCGGAGCGGACAAGCTGGCGCGGGAGATGGGTGATCTTTTCTTTCGAGGAATATCGGCGGGAAAACAGAACGGTCACAAATAAGGAGGGTACATGGCGACCACACTTCAGCCGGCAACTGAGCAGGCAACCAAACAGCTGATCAACTACCGCGTGGACGGCGGAGTGGCGGTGATCGAAATGAATGACCCGCCGGCGAATACCTACACCTATGAAATGAACCGGCAACTTGATGACGCGATCTTGAAGGCGCGCATGGATAACGAGCTTTACGTCATCCTGCTGACCGGCGCGGGCGAGAAGTTCTTTTCTGCCGGCGCGAATATCAAGATGCTGGCCAGCGTTGATCCGACGTTCAAATATTACTTTTGCCTACATGCCAATGAGACTCTGCTTCGGCTCGAGCAAACCCCCAAGCTGGTGATTGCAGCGTTGAATGGGCATACGGTTGGTGGTGGACTGGAGATAGCCATGGCGGCCGATATTCGCATCGCACGGAAGGACTCGGGAAAGATCGGGTTGCCGGAAGTGAATCTGGGCGTTCTGCCCGGCACCGGCGGAACGCAGCGGCTGTCGCGGCTGGTCGGCAAGAGCAAGGCGATTGAGCTGATGGTGACCGGCAATACCTATTCATTTGAAGAAGCGCTCGAGCTTGGGATTATCAATGACATTTACGAGCGAGAAGGCTTCATGGAAAACATCATGGAGTATGCGCGGCAGTTCTGTCCGCCGAACAAAGCGGCAAAGGCCGTCGGCAGGATCAAGCGCGCGGTGCAAACCGGCTGGGAAATTCCGCTCGAGTCAGCCCTGGCCGTCGAACGAGAAAATCAGCAGCTACTTTTCCAAAGTGAAGATGCGAAAGAAGGCTTGGCCGCGTACGTGGAAAAGCGGCCGGCGGAATTTAAGGCAAAGTAAAAAGCGTAAACCACAAAGGACGCGAAGGTACACGAAGTAAAAAGATGAACTGCAATGGAACGTCTGGGTTTGCGCACGGAACGGCACATTCCAAGAGCTTTTGCTTCGTGATACTTCGTGCCCTTTGTGGTTGAGGATTCTAGTTATGCCGGGAAAAATTGCAAAAATCGGAACATTCAGTGATTGGGTAGGTCTGTTCGACGAGTGGCGCAAGGAAATTGGCGTCAATCGCGATGAGATCGCGCAATTCAAGTTCGACACGCTCTTCGGCGCAATCGAAACCGAAGAAATCCAGTTCGGTCACTACAAAGGTCGGCGCAAATGGGAGAACCTGCGGCAAATTCCTACGCAGCAGATGCGGGACGCACTGATGAACATGATCGTGTATCAGGGCGACACCGAATTTGCCAGCTGCGAACAGCAGAGGCATCTGTTCGAGACCGCTCCCACCGACTGGGACCGGCGGGCGATCACGCGCGTAATGATCGAGGAAATGCGCCATGGTTGGCAGATGTGCGCGCTACTGATCGAGAACTTCGGCTACTCCGGCAAAGTTGAGGCCCAAAAGATGCTCGAACGGCGTGCTTTCGAAAACAAGCGCCTGCTCGGTGCGTTCAATGTCGACGTCGACAACTGGATGGATTTTTTCACCTATACCGACTTCGTCGATCGCGACGGCAAATTTCAGCTGCAGATGCTGAAGTATTCGGCCTTCGCGCCGCTGGGCCGCTCGATGTCCTACATGCTGCGTGAAGAAGCGTTCCACATGGGCACGGGCAACGATGGCATACGGCGGATCGTGCAAGCGGGAGTGATTCCGGCGTGGCTGATTCAGAAGTATCTCAACAAGTGGATTTCGAGTTCCTACGACTTGTTCGGGACTGACCACTCATCGTCTGCGCACTGGGCGTACGTGTGGGGAATCAAAGGTCGTTATGACGAGCCTAAAAACGACAAGCAGGCCGACCTCGACGATCTCAACGATTACAACCGTCAACTCTATCGTGACGAAGTTGCCGGGCTGATTGCGCGCTTCAACGGAGTGCTCAAGCCGGGCGAGCCAAAGCTGTATGCGCCGGAGATCAAGTTCAACCGCATGATAGGGCGCTGGGCGCACCAAAAATTTCATCCACAGGATGGGCGTCCGCTCGAAGATAAAGAATACGAGCAGATGCTGCCGGAGTTGCTGCCCACGGCGGAGGACAAGAAGCTGCTGCTCGAGATTATTGCAAACGAGAAGAAGTGGATCGCGGTGAAGGAAGGCGCGCGCGATCCGTTTGAGACGATTGCCGAGCCGAGAAAATCGGCGATCAATATTTGAGTGAAGCTGTATCGACCGGAGAACGGGCGGTTTCGCCCGTTTTGTTTTTTAAATGCTGACGGCGACCTCGACAAAATACGACCGGCTCTCGATTGAAATTCAACCGCCGGTCGCCCGTCTGCAGCTGAAGAATCCGCCACTCAACATCATCGATATCCCCATGATGGAGGAGCTTGTGTCGGCGATTGCAGATGTTGAAGCGCAGCCGGAGATTTCAGTGCTTCTTCTCAGCGGGGCGGGCAAGTCTTTCTCGGCAGGAGTCGACGTTGCGGCACACACACCCGACAAAGTTGCGTCAATGCTCGAGAGATTTCACGCTGTAGTGCGTGCGGTGGTTGCTACGAAGAAGGTGACGATCGCCAAGGCTCACGGGCATTGCCTCGGCGGCGGTGCGGAACTCGCCATGGTTTGCGATTTCGTTTACGCGAGCGACGACGCGCAGTGGGGATTTCCGGAAATACAGCTCGGGTGCTTTCCGCCGGTGGCGGTGACCGCGCTCTCTGCGCTGATCGGGCAGAAGCGAGCCGCGGACCTTATTTTGACGGGACGAACGATTGGTGGAGCGCAGGCGGCTGCGATTGGGTTGGCGACCAAGTCGGTAGCAGGCTCAGAGGTAGATGGCGAGATCGAAGACACGGTTCGGCGACTCTGCGCATTGAGTCCGGCAGCGCTGGCGATCACGAAAAAGGCGAGTTACGCCTGGGATGCAATTCATTTCGATAAAGGGCTAGCGCGGGCGGAGAAGGTTTATTTAGACGAATCGATGAAGACGGAAGACGCGAATGAGGGCATCCGCGCCTTCATCGAGAAGCGAACGCCGGTGTGGAAAGGACGATAAATCGGTCTCGCACACTGAGTAAAAGGAGGTTCCTCGACTGCGAGGCACAACCGCGAGCGATTGTTCCTCTTCGCTCGGAATGACGGTAGCTTCAGGTGTTTTTTCGCTCGGAATGACAGTTGGACGGTCACAGTGTGATGGAGTGATAAGAGCTCCGATGAAAAAACAGCTTTGCGAAATGCGAGTCAACGGCCGCTCACACGAGCTCGCCATCGAGCCGAACAAGCTCCTGCTCGATGCACTGCGGCAGGAGCTGCAACTCACCGGGTCGAAGCGCGGCTGCGATGACTCCTCATGCGGGGCCTGCACGGTGCTGGTGGATGGGATCCCGATGCTCTCGTGTACGTTACTGGCCGCAAGTTGTGAGGACCAGGAGATCACGACGGTCGAAGGTGTGAGCGAGCACGGCGCGCTGGCAGCGATCCAGAAGGCTTACGGCGATTGGGGCGGCGCGCAGTGCGGATTCTGTACGCCGGGGTTCATGATGACGGTGAAGCATCTGCTCGCGACGAATTCAAACCCGAGTGACGACGAAATTCGCGAAGCGCTGAGCAGCAATTTGTGCCGCTGCACGGGGTACAGCCAGATGTATGAGGCGATCAAAGCGGCTATTCAGGCGGAGCAGCGGGGAATGGGAGCCGCACTATGACCTGCTGTCGAGCTTTGCTCGACTGCACGGGCGTGGGCGCCCGTGCCCACACGGTCTGTGTTTATGAATAACTTTTCCATTATCGGCAAGCCGATCGCCATGGTCGATGCGGCGGAGAAGACCACGGGTGCGGGCAAATACACAGACGACCTTAGCGTGCCGGGAATGCTGGTTGGGAAAATTCTGCACTCGCCACATCCGCACGCGCGCATCAAGCGCATTAATACCAGTCGTGCGGAAAAGCTCGACGGAGTTGTCGCTGTCGTAGTCGGCTCGGATGCCCCGAATCCTTACGGCATTCTTCCAGTGGGACACGATGAGCACGCGCTTGCGATCGACAAGGTCAGATATGTCGGCGATAACGTCGCATGCGTCGCAGCTGAAACCGAGGCGATTGCAGAGCAGGCATTAGAGCTCATCGACGTTGAATACGAGTTGCTGCCGGCGTACTTCGATCCGGAAGAGTCGATGAAGGCGGAGCGCGATTTTATTCACGAGAACAAGCCGCACAATGTCGAAAAGGACTACCACCATGCCTTCGGTGATCCAGAAAAAGGCTTTGCCGAAGCTGATCTGGTCGAAGAGGCGCGATTCATCGCCAACGAAGTCACGCACGCGGCGATGGAGCCGCATTCGACATTGGCGAGCTTCGAACTCGATCCGCACACCGGCAAGCTGGGACGGGTGACGGTATGGTCTTCGACGCAGGTCCCGTACTATCTGCAACACAAGCTGTCACTCGTGCTCGAGATGCCGATGTCGCAGATTCGGGTGATCAAGCCGTTGGTGGGCGGGGGATTCGGCGGAAAAAGCGAAGTCATTCCGCTGGAAATCATCGCCGCGGTTGCAGCACGCAAGACGAAGCGGCCGGTGAAGATCACTTACACGCGCGAAGAGGTTTTCTGGGCACACCGCGGGCGGCCGCGCACCATCATCGATTTGAAGACCGGCGCAAAGAAGGACGGGCGAATCACGGCTGTCAAAGCGCGCGTGGTCCAGGATGGCGGCGCGTACTGCTCGTATGGCGTGGTGACCATACTTTACTCGGGCGCGTTGCTGGGCGCGCTTTATGACATCCCTAACATTCAGTATGACGGTTACCGCGTGCTGACCAACAAGCCGGCATGCGGTGCGATGCGGGGACACGGTACCGTGAACGTGCGGTTTGCGTTTGAATCGCAGCTGGATGAAGTCGCTGCCAAGCTGAACATCGATTCCGCGGAGATTCGTCGGCGAAATCTGCTGCAGCCGCCGTGCATCACGGTCAACGGACTGCGTGTGCAGAGTTATGGCTTGCCGGAGTGCATCGAGAAAGTTGTCGAAGGCTCTGGCTGGAAAGAACGCAAAGGCAAGCTGCCCAAAGGACGCGGGCTGGGGCTCGCGTGCAGCCATTATGTGAGCGGCGCGGCGAACTCGATCATTCGCTCAGACATGCCGCACTCAACCGTCAACGTCAAAATCGATCGCGATGGCGGGGTAGTTGTGTACACCGGGGCGTCGGAGATTGGCCAGGGTTCGGACACAATGACGGCGCAGATTGCCGCCGAGGTGCTAGGATGCTCGCTTTCGCGGGTGAAGGTTGTGGCTGCGGATACGGATCTTACGCCGATTGACATCGGTTCGTACTCCAGTCGCGTGACCTTCATGGCGGGCAATGCGACGTTGCGCGCGGCTCAGGAAGTAAAGAAACAGATTGCGTCGGCGGCGGCGAAGAAGATGGGGTGCGGACCGGATGAATTGACTTTTCGAAACGATGTCGTGACGAGGAATGGAAGTCGAAATCCCAACCCCGCCATCGAGGTGGTTTCAAGGGCTGAAGGTCAAAGTCCCCACCCTGTCACTCCAAACCCGGGAGCGACAAGGATGGAGCACCCCACTGGAAGTTCAGCTTCGGTTTCGGGGCATGTTGAAGGCCAGATTCTTCGCGGATCGCTGCAGCAGAAACGCAAAGAAGATGAAACTCCGCGCGAGTCGATGAGCTTCGAGGAAGCCGTCGTGGCGGCCATCGATTTTCATGGCGCGCTGACGGGAACTGGTTCTTACGCGCCTCCGCCCGAGGCGCGCGGAGGAAAACATAAAGGCGGAGGTGTGGGCCCATCGCCCGCGTATTCGTATTCGGCGCAGGTGGCGGAAGTCAGCGTAGATGAAGAAACCGGCGAGGTGACGGTCCACAAAGTCTGGGCTGCGCACGATTGCGGACGCGCGCTGAACCCAGTTGCGGTGGAAGGCCAGATCATCGGTTCGGTATGGATGGGCATGGGACAGGCGCTGACGGAAGAGATGGTGTGGAAAGAAGGCTTGCTGATGAATCCGGGACTGCTCGAATATCGCAGCCCATCTTCGGTCGAATCGCCGGAAGTGATTCCGTTCATCGTGGAGAGCATCGATCCCGAGGGGCCGTTTGGCGCGAAGGAGTGCAGCGAAGGAGCGCTGGCGGCGACGATTCCGGCAATTGCGAATGCGATCTACGATGCGGCTGGGATTCGTCTGCACGAGTCGCCGTTCACGCCGGAGCGGGTGCTGGCCGCGCTGCGCGCGAAAAGAAATGCGAAGTCGCTGAATTTGACCGAGGGAGTCGATCCGACTTCGCCAACGAGATTTCGCGAGCACGGCGGGGCGGTTTGGTTTAGAGGGAAAGGTGCGAAAAGGTACGAGGCTGATCGAATGCCAACCAACTCAGCCACGGATTAAACGGATTCTCACGGACCAAACGCTAATGGCACTTACTGATTTTCAACTTGTTCGGCCGCGCACGCTCGACGAGGCAATTACCTCAATGCGTACTCACGCGGACAAGAGTGTCCGCGCCACAAGAATACTCGCCGGTGGCACCGACCTGCTTCCTTCCATGCGGCAGAAACTTTTTGAGCCGGAGTATGTGATTGATCTTCGCGGTGTGCATGAACTCAGGGGAATTCGCGAGACCGAGGACGGAGTTGAGATCGGCGCGACGATTACGCTAAATGAGATCGAAGGTTCGAAGTTACTGCGAGAAAAGTATCCCGTCTTGGTTGAGGCGGCGAAAGCGGTGGCTTCTCCCGTCATCCGTAACATGGGGACGATTGGCGGCAACATCTGCCTCGACACGCGTTGCCTTTGGTACAACCAGTCGCTGGCGTGGCGGAAATCGTGCGGGTTCTGCATCAAGAAGGATGGCGATCTGTGTCACGTCGCGCCGGGCGGCACGAAGTGTTGGGCGGCATTCTCCGGCGACACGCCTGCAGCTTTGTTATGTCTGAATGCTCGGCTTGAAATCGCGAGTGCATCCGGGACACGGCGAATCCTCGTTAGCGATTTCTACACCGGTGAAGGTGACAACTATCGCAAGCTGCAAGCGAACGAACTGTTGACGAAAATCATTCTTCCTCATTCGTCGTCGGGATATCGCGGTACTTATCGCAAGTTGCGTATTCGCGGATCAATCGATTATCCCCTGGCGGGTGTGGCGGTCGCGGTGAAGCGATCGAACGGGCATGTTGATGATGTCCGTATCGCGTTAACGGCCGTCAATCCCGCGCCCATGCTGGTTCCGGGCCTTGCTGCCCTCGCTGGGAACGGCTGCATCGACGAAGATGCCGCCGAATACGCGGGTACGCTGGCCGCGCGTACCGCCAGACCCCTAACCACATCGGCTCTCACTCCTGAGTACCGGCGGGAGATGGTGCGCGTATTTACAAAACGTGCTCTGCTGGCCGCAATGCAGAGTTGATCCTGCCGGGTTCGCGCCACGGCGGCAACCTGCCATGCTCAGCCCTCATCTGATGGGACTCGTGCAGCGGGCCGAGTCTTTCCGCTGGGTCGAACTCCAAGCCACTCGTCAGCAAAGGAGCAAAATGCGAATCTCAAGTTTTCCATTAGCGGTACTGTCGCTTGCACTAATGCTGGCGATAAGCCTGCCATCTGCCGCGCAATCGCAGCCGGCAAATTCTCAGTCGCAGACGGCGCCGGCTCAAAATGCGCCTTCAACGCCGCCCTCCATGAGGCCGAATACGCCGGCGAACAATAACCAAAATGGCGCTCAGTCACAGACCAATAGCGCTCAGTCACAGACTAACGAAGATAATCCGTTGAACCTGACTGAAGATCAGAAAGCCAAGCTGCGCCCCATCATCGTTGACGAGAACCAGAAGATGGAGGCGTTGCGCAAGGATACTACCTTGACTCAGGACCAGAAGATCGAAAAGGCGCAACAGATTCGCGCCGAGGCATCGCCGAAGATCAAAGCGGTTCTTACCCCCGAGCAATTGCAAAAACTAGCGGAATTGCAGCGAGAACGAGCGGCACAGGAGCAACAGCAAAGCACGCCCAGTGCTCCTCCTGCCAACAATCCTCCACAAACCCCGCAGAACAATTCTCAGCACCCGCCGCAAGAATAAGGAATGCAGGTGGTGCACAAGCGCCACCTGCTCTTCTTACCTTCAATTACTTCTTCTTGCGCTGTCTCTCGCCCTCTGCCTGGAACTGCGCCATCGTGGCCTCGAGTTGTACTTGCGGGTCACGAATGCAGCGATAAAAGATGCTCCTCACATCTTTGTTATGGAATCCGGTCCCGCCCAGATAGCGGTAATCCGCGGGCAGCGGCGGCCCGCCGGGCTGGCCAGCGGGCGGAATTCTATCCGGCAGCAGAACTGCATACATGCTGCCACCCGCAAGTTCGAGATGCATGTATCTCATAAGCCAGCCGCAGTTGCTGCCATCGGCGATCAAGTTTGCCGAAATAAATGCCCAATGTCCACCATCTCCCGAGCGCGGCTGCTGGCAATCCCACAACTGCGCTTGCGGAACGTAGGCCTGCGGCTCGGAAAATCCGTATTCATCGAGAAGCACGTGATCGAGGCCCCGGCGAGTGACGAATCTTTCGACCTCAGGAAGGGACTGGTTCCAGTCTAGATTAGAGTCGTTGACCAGAAGATAGCCGGGCCGGCCGGCACCGAAGACATTCAGGAAAGGGAAGTAGTTTGGATATACCGCGATTGCGGTCACAATGGAAACCGCGACCAGCACAATGCCTGCGAAGCCGGCAACTCGCGCAATTCTTGGCTTTCCCTCAGCCAGAAATTGCAACATACGAGGCAATGGCGCGATCAGCAAGATGATCAGCGCCAGCGGAATTGTGAAATGTCGAATGCTGAGGTCGAGGCGGCTGAGAAGGCACGCCGCGGTGAAGACGACGAACGAGACCCACAAGCAACGCCAATGCAATTCCATGCCGCGCGGGATTGCTGAGAACTGAGACGATCGGCGCAGCCTGATTGCGAGGGCGATAACGATGGCCAGCAGCAGCAAAAGCAGAAACGCCAGCGGCGACTTGAGCAAAAACAGAACCGGAAAATAGAACCAGACGCCATGAGGATAAGCATGGCCGAGAATAAAAGTCGGACGACTCCCGGCGCTTAACGCGAACAAAACGACGCCTTGTAAGTAGAGCCATACCGGCATCAGCAGCCGGCGCAAGAAATGTGAGGCGGGGAAGTGCGGAATGAAGTTAAAGGAATCCGTCGGTTGGTTCCAGGAGAGAACGAGATAAACGATGTAAACCAACACCGCGGCACACAATGTGCCTTTTGCGATGTTTCGCCAGGCTCGGCGGCGCCAGGCGCGTGACTCAGTTTTATCGCCAGGCTGATCTGGCAACGGGCTCAGGCGCATGCTCAGGGCCACAGCGGGAATCACGAACAACAAAAGACCGGCAGAAAACTTTGAGAGAAACGCTCCGCCCATGGCCAAGCCAAACTTCAATACTTGCAAGCGGCTGGGAGAGCGCCACATGCTTGGTAGTTGCCACGCGGCCAAGATCCAGAAAAGTGTGACAACAATGTCGGTAATCACTAGCGGCCCGAACGCCAGGAAAGCCGGGTATGAAGCAAATATGGCCAGGCACAGCAATCCTCCCAATTCAGTTCCGCCGAGACGCGCCCCATAAACGTAGAGAGTGAATCCCAGCAGAAGAGTAATGAGCAACATCGGGAGGCGCGCCCACCAGAGCGTAGAGACAGGATCATTCCAACGCATCAGAAACGCGTTTCCGAAGACCCACTCGCCCAGAAATTGGTGGAAGCTGCTTTTTCCGCTGAACGTCCAGGAAACATCGGAATAGTCTGCCCGTGCGCGACGGAAGACCAGCGGCAACGCAGCAATTGCCTTTGCCAGGGGCGGATGCTCGACATTCATGCGCAGGTCCAGCTTCTGCAGGTAACTTGCACCGGCAGCAGTGTGCGCGACTTCGTCGACAGTGACGGATTCGTGCCGCGCCGCGCCACCAGCCAGTAGCGCCATCATGGCGAGGAGCGCGGCGGCGAGAGAAGCTGTGGGTGGCTTTGATGTGAGCAATTTTGTCCTGTGAAGATGCGATTATCGCCAAAGGCCTCGCGTGCGAAGTCTAACCTGCAAGGTGATACGTGAACCTGGGGTAAGAAGTTTCTTTGTACCTATCGTATATTCAACTCAGGCGATTGCGATGGCGATGATGCTACCTACGCTCAATGAAATTGCGGAAGCGCAAAAACTCGTTTATGCAGTGATGCAGCCTACAGCGCAGATTTCCTGGCCGTTGCTCAACGAAAAATTAGGAGCCCAGGTGTGGATAAAGCATGAGAACCATACGCCAATCGCGGCGTTCAAGGCACGCACAGCGATCGTTTACGCGGCCGAAGTTTTTCGCCACAGTAACGGAATTAAGGGCCTAATTACGGCGACGCGTGGGAACCATGGGCAGTCGGTTGCGTTGGCTGGGCAGCGGTTCAAGGTGCCGGTCACGATTGTTGTGCCGCGCGGCAACAGCATCGAGAAGAATGCCGCCATGCGCAGCCAGGGCGCGAATGTCCTCGAGTTTGGCGCAGATTACCAGGAGGCAAGAGAGCATGCAAGCGAACTCGCGCGGGAGCGGGGCCTGCATATGGTTCCGCCGTTTCATCGAGAGATAGTCAGGGGCGTGGCTACATATTGGATGGAGCTGTTCCAAGCGGTGCCTGATCTGGATTTTGCTTATGTGCCCATCGGCATGGGATCGGGAATCTGCGCCGGATGCGCCGTGCGGAATGGAATGAAGCTGAAGACGAAAATCGTAGGAGTTGTTGCCGAAGGGGCGCCGGCGTGCGCGCTTTCATTCGAGGCGGGACGCACCATTGCCGCGCCAGTCACGACCGCAATTGCTGATGGCATGGCATGCCGCGTGCCCGACGATGATTCGATGGCAATCATGCGTGAGAATGTAGACCATATGGTGCAGGTGAGCGATGCGGAGATTTGCGAGGCCATGCGAATTTATTTTTCAAGCACCCACAATGTTGTTGAAGGCGCCGGCGCGGCATCTCTGGCCGCTGCTTTGAAGGAAAAAGAATTACTCCGTAGCAAACGAATTGCATTGATCCTAAGCGGCGGAAATGTGGATCGTGACGTGTTCGCGAAGGTGCTTACAGAGCGAGAATGAAGTCTGGAGTGGACAGCTGCGGGAAGCGGCCACTCGGGCACGAAGCCACACGAGGCAGAATCTCCCTCGGTACTGTAGTAATCGGAAATCGTTGAACTCTCGCCGGCGTTACACGCCCATTCACCGACGCAGAAGGTAATATTGTAGAAACCTAGCTGAAAAACATTTAGAGCGTTGGAGCGGCCGGTTGAGAAATCAGTCAGGAACAATTCTGGTCACGGGGGGCGCGGGGTTCATCGGTTC
>DATIYR010000032.1:0-7728 GCA_035517535.1 Terriglobales bacterium | reverse complement strand
ACCACGGCTGTCTATCTCGATAATGTACCGGTGCCGGTCGAAAACGTTCTCGGCGAAATCGGGCGTGGGCATGTCATCGCATTCAATATCCTGAATATAGGACGGCTGAAACTGGGCGCTGGCGCACTTGGCGGAGCAAAGAAAGTTCTGGCCACGTGCCTCAGATATGCCAAAGAGCGCAAGGCTTTCGGCTCATCAATCGCGGAGTTTGGCGCTATTCAGCATAAGCTCGCGGAAATGGCGATTCGTATCTACGCTGTCGAGTCGATGACGTGGCGCCTCGTGGGACTCATCGAGAGTCAACTTCAGTCAGCCACCGTCCGCTCCGATTCTGCAACCGAACTGAAAGCGGTTGAGGAGTACGCTGCGGAATGCTCGATGATCAAGGTGTACGCCTCGGAAGCGCTCGACTACATCGTCGACGAAGGCGTGCAGATCCACGGCGGTTATGGCTACCACCAGGACTATGCGGTAGAACGGGCTTACCGGGATGCGCGAATTAATCGCATTTTTGAAGGCACAAACGAGATCAATCGTCTTTTGATTACAGGGATGCTGCTGAAACGCGCGGCCCGCGGCCAACTATCGTTACTTCCCGCTGTACACGATGCGATGAGCAGAGAGGCAGAGTCTCCAGCCCATCCAGGTGCAGACGAGCAAGTACGGCTGGTCAAAAATGCCAAGCAAATCGCTCTGTTGATGATCGGAATTGCATATCAGAAGTTCGGGAGCAACTTGGAGAAACAACAGGAAGCGATGATGAATCTGTCTGACATCATTATGGAGATCTTTGCGATGGAATCGAGCCTGCTTCGGGCGCGAAAACTGGCGGCGTCCGGCAAAGCCGCAAACGCCGCGGACATGTGTGCCGTTTTTATGTGCGAAGCAATGAACCGAATTGAGATTTCGGCCCGGAGCGTTATCGGCGCATGTTCAACTGGAGATGAACTGCGCGAAAATATTGCCACTCTGCGCACCTTGGCAGCCTACGATCCTCCCGACAACATTTCGCTCCGCCGGGCAATTGCCCGCCGCCTTCTAGACTCTGCCAATTACACGGTTTGATCGACCGGCGGGCTCGATGCTTTCCAGCACGGAGAACCGAGTAACCACAATTTGATTTA
The DNA here is from genome assembly GCA_035517535.1 of Terriglobales bacterium. GTDB lineage: Bacteria > Acidobacteriota > Terriglobia > Terriglobales > Acidobacteriaceae > Gp1-AA145. The sequence continues at coordinate 6,604 of DATIYR010000032.1, read as the reverse complement.
TGTGAGCGTCTGGCGAAGGTATCCTGCAACATCGACAATGAAGCGGTGCACGGACGCTTCCGCAATACGATGGCCTGCGATTGCGTTCATGGTCTTTCCAACCGGGCCAAACGGCGGCTGATAAATGCCGCAAAAATCCAATTGCGTTTCGGTTGAGGTCAGCGGATAAACGGAAAGCTCACCGGTCATCAGGGGGAAGAGGCGCGGCATGGTCGCGGCCTCCCATTCCAGATGCAGCCGGGTGATGGGAGATGTGTTAGCGTCTCCGGTCCTCTCCTCTACATTCTTGACCAGAATTTTGATGTCGGTGGAAACCGAGATGCCAGCGAAATCGACGTGTAGTTCAGAGGCCACGGATTTCGCGCGGGTTGCGGCCGCCTTCGTGGCAGATTGGAAAATGGCGACAGCATTCTGTTTCAGCACATCGCGTACCCGCTCGTAGGGATGGTTCACGTAATCGTAGCTGCGAACCTCTGGGTCTTTGCTCATCTGCGTAGTTCTATGGCGAGCTCTCGTGGGTCAGCCACGCCACTGTAACATAGTGATCGTAAGAAATTGTTATTCGGCGCACGGCATTCAGCGCCGAATTCAATCAACATGCACCATCTGGATGAGACAACTTTCCAAACCAATGACAATGAATTTGCCTGTATGATGACATATTTCGCAGAACACTTTGAAATCATTGCAGGATCAACGTAGCAAGGAGGGTCGATGGCTCATGTTGATGTTCCGTTGACGCGTGCTGGATTTGGAGAAACGCGCCGACGGGACAACTGGTGGGTACAACCGCTGGCGGTTTTTCTGGGATTATCTGCATTCATCGTTTACGCGACTTGGGCAGCTCTGCAGGGCAAATACTTCAGGTTCGGACCCTACCTCTCGCCCTTCTACTCGCCAGAAATATTCGGTCCAACGCACCAGAGTTGGTTTGGGCAGCAGCCCAGCTGGATTCCCGCGTGGGTAACGGCGGCAATGCTGATCTTGTGGGCGCCGGGTGGTTTTCGCGTCACCTGCTATTACTACCGCGGTGCGTATTACAAAGCATTTTGGGCCGATCCGCCTTCGTGCACTGTGGGCGAGCCGCGAAAGAAATACCTCGGAGAACGATCCTTTCCGCTGATCCTGCAAAATATCCATCGCTACTTTCTTTATCTTGCATTGGTTTTTCTTGTGATTTTGGGCATGGATGTTTGGCGAGCCTTCCGGTTCGACGGCCACTTTGGCATGGGCGTCGGCACACTTGTTCTGCTTATCAATCTCGCATTGCTCACGTCCTATACATTCGGTTGCCATTCTTTCCGCCATTTAGTCGGAGGCTTTCGCGACCGCCTGGCGGGCGCTCCGGTGCGCAAGCGCGCGTATGGCTGCGTGAGCTGCCTGAATCGCCGTCACATGCTGTTTGCCTGGTGCAGTTTGTTCATGGTGGCATTCTCTGATCTTTACGTGCGCCTGTGCGCAATGGGGATCTGGCATGACTGGAGGATCTTTTAGTGACCGAGTACGTCACGCACGAGCACGATGTTCTGATCATCGGCGCCGGAGGTGCGGGCCTGCGCGCTGCGGTCGAGGCATCCGCAGCCGGCGTGAGAGTCGCGGTGATTACGAAATCGCTGCTTGGCAAGGCGCATACCGTGATGGCCGAGGGAGGTATAGCCGCCGCAATGGGCAACGTTGACGACCGCGACAACTGGCGCGTGCATTTCTCCGACACCATGCGTGGCGGCCAATACCTGAACAACTGGCGCATGGCGGAGTTGCACGCTAAGGAAGCTCCGGCGCGCGTGCGTGAACTGGAAGCCTGGGGTGCACTGTTCGATCGCACCAACGACGGCCGAATTTTGCAGCGAAATTTTGGCGGACATCGTTATCCCCGGCTCGCCCATGTGGGTGATCGCACCGGGCTGGAGATGATTCGCACGCTGCAGGACCACGGTATTCATCTCGGGATCGACGTTTTTATGGAGCACACGGTCATCACGTTGCTCAAAGACGGCGAGCGAATCGCCGGCGCGTTTGGATACGATCGCGAGCGCGGACGATTCCACCTTTTCCGGGCCAAGGGAGTCGTGTTGGCGACAGGAGGAATTGGCAGGGCGTTCAAAGTCACCAGCAACAGCTGGGAATACACCGGTGACGGCCATTCGCTCGCATATGAGGCTGGCGCCGCGCTGATGGATATGGAATTTGTGCAGTTCCACCCCACAGGAATGATCTGGCCGCCGAGCGTTCGCGGAATTCTGGTGACGGAAGGTGTTCGCGGCGAAGGCGGAGTCTTGCGCAACCGAAACGGCGAGCGCTTCATGTTCAAAGACATTCCGCCGCTCTATGTGAACCAGACGGCTACTTCAGAAGAAGAGGGCTGGCGTTATACGCAGGGTGATAAAAACGCGAAACGCCCGCCCGAGTTGCTGACCCGCGACCACGTTGCTCGCTGTATTCGGCGCGAGGTGCGCGAAGGACGCGGCAGCCCGCACGGTGGTGTGTTTCTGGATATCGCCTGGATCAAAGCAAAACTTTCCAATGCGCCGGAACATATAAAGAAGAAGCTGCCGAGCATGTATCACCAGTTCAAGCAGCTTGCGGATATCGACATCACGCAGGAACCGATGGAAGTGGGGCCTACAACGCACTACATGATGGGAGGGGTCAAAGTCGATGCCGATTCGCAAATGTCCGATGTGCCGGGATTGTTTGCTGCGGGCGAATGTGCAGCGGGTTTGCATGGCGCCAATCGTCTCGGCGGGAATTCGCTCTCCGATCTGCTCGTGTTCGGAAAACGCGCGGGAGAATATGCAGCCCAGTTTGCGCGGGTGCATTCGCTCGGCACGGTAAATCCTCATGATCTCGGAACCGCTGAAAAGATGGCGCTGCAGCCGTTCGAGCGCCAGCAAGGCGAGAATCCATATGCAGTCCAGCACGCGCTGCAGGATGTTATGCAGGACCTCGTCGGAATCGTCCGGCAGGAATCAGAGATGCTTCAGGCACTCGAACGCATTCGCGAACTAGAGGCGAAAACGGAAAAGGTCAGCGTCTACGGAAACCGCGAATACAATGCGGGTTGGCACACGGCGCTCGACTTGCACAACCTGCTGACGGTGTCTGAGATTGTCACGCGTGCCGCGTTGGAGCGAGAAGAAAGCCGTGGGGCTCATTTTCGCGATGATTATCCGGCGAAAGACGAGCAACTCGGAAAATTCAACATCGTGGTACGGAAAGGTGCGAACGGTGAAATGCAATTTACACGCGAACCGATACCACCGATGCCTGAGGAATTGCGGCACATCGTCGAGGAGATGAAGTAATGGCGACGGCAACGTTTCGAGTCTGGCGGGGTGAAAACGGCCGAGGCGAATTTCGCGACTACACGACGGAAGTCTCGTCCGGCATGGTGGTACTCGATGCCGTGCATCAAATCCAGGCGGAACAAGCCGGGGATCTCGCGCTTCGCTGGAACTGCAAAGCAGGGAAGTGCGGATCATGCTCGGCAGAAATCAATGGCATGCCGAAATTGATGTGCATGACGCGGCTGAATACGCTGCCACTTGACAAGCCGGTCACGGTCGAACCCATGAAATCCTTTCCACACCTGAAAGACTTGGTTACGGATGTTTCGTGGAATTACGAGGTGAAGAAACGCATTCCACAATTCACGCCCCGTACGCCGGATGCGCCCGACGGCACCTGGCGCATCGCGCAGCAGGACGTGGAACGTGTACAGGAATTTCGTAAGTGCATCGAATGCTATTTATGCCAGGATGTGTGCCACGTCTTGCGCGAGCACCACATGCATGATCAGTTCATTGGGCCGCGTTTTTTGGTTTACGCGGCTGCGCTCGAGATGCATCCATTAGATATAGGAGACCGCCTGCCTGAGCTGAGGCAAAAGTTCGGCATCGGGTTGTGCAATATCACCAAGTGTTGTACGAAAGTGTGTCCTGAGAGCATTACGATCACCGATAACGCCATCATCCCGCTCAAGGAGCGCGTGGTAGACCGTTTCTTTGATCCGATCTCAAGACTGTTTCGAATCTTCAGCAACGCGAAGACGTAGGAGTTGTTTATGCACTTCGAACTGAAATCCATTTCCGTGCAGAGCATTCCCGAAGCGCTCGCCAAAGTTGAGCGCTACCGGCTTTTGAACGAGCCGGTGCTGGCGGAAAGCATTTGCCTCGACATTCTCGCGGTTGTTCCCGACCACCAGCAGGCGTTAATTTCGCTGCTGCTCGCGCGTACCGATCAATTTGATTCGAACGTGAACACGAAATCAGCGCAGGAGGTCCTCGCGCAAATCGGGGGAGATTACGAGCAGGCCTATTACGCGGGCATCATCTGGGAGAGGCTCGGTAATGCGCGCATTTGCCAGGGCAGCATCGGCGGCGGTGCTTCAGCCTATCATGCGCTGCGCGAAGCCATGGACCATTATGAGCACGCGATGAAGTACGCTCCCCCCGGAAATGATGACGCCATTCTCCGCTGGAATACCTGCGCGCGTGTGATTATGCAGAATCCCGAGGTTCGGCCATTACCTGAAGAAGACCCCGCACAGGCTTGGGCGCGCAATGAAGCCGGCTCAAGTATCGCCGACGCGTAATCACTCAGCGGAGCGCCGTATAAAAGGCATTATCAATTCGATACTGCGCGACGTGAATTTGCTTGAGCTGCGATTCCCGCAATCGTTACGATTAGCGTAAGCGCCTACGCCAGGAGGAATATCAATGCGTGGCCTCGTATGTTGGCCCTGGATATTGCTCGTACCGCTATCCATCTTCGCGGCTGATACTCCAGCCGGAGTGGTTTATGGCACAGGAGCGGTGTATCTGAATGGATCGCAACTTTCCAGTTCCATGCCCGCCATGCTCGGCGACATCATAGAAACCAAGGACACGAGCACCGCTCACGTGGATATCCCGGGGTCGACTGCCATCGTTCAGCCGAACGCAATCGTGCGTTTCCGCGACGGCGGGTTTGCACTGGATCGCGGCGCCATATCCGTGGCGACGGGAAAACAGCTGAAAGTTTTCGCGCGGGATTTTGAGATCACTCCCACCTCGACCAACTGGACACAATTTGAAGTGGAACGTTCAGCCGGTCTGATCCACATCTCGGCGGTGAAATTTGACGTGGAGATCAAATGCGGAGCGCAGGCGCCGACCATAATACGAGAAGGCCATCACCTCACGCGCGCGGATGCGCAAAACTGCGGGTTGGCTGAGAAAGAGGGCGGAGCGCCGAGCGCCGCCAGTGGTCCGATTCTTGGTACCCGCGTGGCAGAAGGTGTGGGAGCGGCAGTGGCTGGGGGGTTACTCGGCTGGACGTTGGATCACGGTGACGATCCGATCAGCCCGGACGGGCCCTAAACAAAGGATTTAACCGAGGCCGCGTTGCTCTGACCGCTCGTCACCACTCCTGGACCACCGAGGTGACTGTAGTAACTTTCCAGTCCTGCCACCAGCAACCATAATGGATTTGCAATGCAGGAGCGCCGCGGTAATCCCCGAAGGAAGATGGTCCTGCCGGTGAAAGTTTCGGTCGGCGAAGGTGCTGGCCTAGCCTACACAATGGACATCACTTCTAACGGCGCGCGCCTGGGCGGCGTTCAGGTGACGTTCGAACTCGGGCAGACGATCAGCTTGACTCGTAACGGGCGTAAAGCCAATTTCAAGGTCGTCTGGATTCGACAGATCAGCCCCAAGGAAATTCATGCCGGTATCGAGGCCGTGCAACCTGTCGATAGTTTCTGGGGAGTTGACCTAAGCGATCGCGACCAGAACGCAAAGAAGGATATGGACGCGATGATGAGCCTGCTGGCGACAGCGAAGAAGTAGCAGAAAACCGCCCACCATTGTAATTCTACTGATCACTTAACAAGCGATTCCACAATTCCGTAAGCCTCGCCCAACGCGGCATCCAGCGAAGAGGGGTCTTTGCCGCCGGCTTCTGCGAGGTCGGGCCTGCCACCGCCTTTTCCGCCAACTTTTTGCGCAACTGGGCCAATGACTTTGCCCGCCTGAATGCGCGAGGTGAGGTCTTTGGTCACTCCGACAATCAGGGAGACATTTCCGTTTGTCGCCGAACCTAGCACGACAACGCCGGAGCCGAGCTTGTCGCGAAGCTGATCGACAAGGGTGCGCATCTGCGGGCGCTCGAGATTGTCGACGCGATGGGCAAGGACCTTGACGCCGTGAACTTCTTTGATTTTTTCACCGATGTTGGCGGTTGAAGAGGACGCTTGCTTCATACGGGCTTGGTCCAGTTCGCGGGTGAGACGTTTGATTTCCGAGTCTTTTTTCTCGAGCTCGAGTTTCAGGGCCTCAGCAGGCGATGTCTGCGCCTCCTCCGTAGGGGGTGCCCCATCTTTCGCCTGCTGTTGGCGAAAGGTGGGAACGACGAATTTCGACACGACCTCTTCCAATTCGTGGTCTTTGCGGAAATGCTGTAACGAGCCTTCGCCGGTGATGGCTTCGACGCGGCGCACGCCGGAAGAGACGCTGCCTTCTTTCAATATCTTTATGAGACCGATTTCGCCGGTCGCTCCAGTGTGTGTGCCGCCGCAGAGCTCGGTCGAAAAATCGCCGATTTTGATCACACGCACGCGGTCGCC
>DATIYR010000031.1:0-7949 GCA_035517535.1 Terriglobales bacterium | reverse complement strand
GTCAATTCATCACGCATGCGGCTCGAGTACGCGCAGCCGACGTGGTTGCATTCGAGCAAGATCTGATTGCAGCCGCAGACGCACAGCATCTGGTGGCCGAGACGGTCAATGCGGGCCGCATCGTCGCCTGAACCCATCAGCAAAAGTGTTCCCGCAAAAACTGCGAAGATAAGCCGAGCGCGATTTTTGGCAAAAAACTGCATCAGTCTCCGGCCCCGACGGGAGCTGGGCGAGCGCGTACGGGAGCCTCGACGCTCTCGCGGACCGGCGCGCGAACCGGCGCCGCATTGGGTACCAGCGCAAGAACTGTTCCGAATACGATCACCAGCAGCCCGATCCAAATCCACGAGACCATCGGGTTCAGGTGGGCTTTAATGATGGGCCGGCCGGTGTCCTGGTTCTGGCCCTCGTAGACAACGTACAAATCTTCTTGCAGATTCGAGCGGATCGCGGGCACGTGCTGCTGCTGCTGGCTCGCAATATAAAAGCGGCTCTCGGGATATAGCGTGTCAACCAGTCGGCCGTTTTTATACACTTGCATGATCGCGAGGTCGCTTGAGTAGTTCGGGTTTTCTTCCTGGGTGTAGGAGCGGCAGAGCAGCGTGTAAGGCCCGATCGCCAGCTTGTCGCCGAAGGCCATTTCCTTCTCGGCTTCCTTGTTGAAAGGCGTTCCGAGAATTCCGATGAAAACCAGCGCAACGCCGAAGTGAACCACATAGCCGCCATAACGCCGCGTATTGCGGTGCCACAAGTGCGCCATCGAAGCGAGCAGATTCTGACCGGTGTGGCGGGCGATGACGCGTCCGCCGCGCACGAATTCCGAGATGACCGTGAGCGCGACCAGTGCCGCAAGCATGGCAGCCATCAGCGCGTAGAAATATGAAATGTCATTCCAAGGACGGATGCCGCGCGCGATCAGCGCGATCCCGACAGCCAGAGCACCCAAACTGGGCCACAAGAAATTGCGCTTCAGACTTTCGAGAGAGGTCTTGCGCCAGGCAAGCAGCGGTCCGACGGCCGTCAGCAACAACAAGAGCAGTGCGACCGGGATCGTGACCTTGTTGTAATAAGCGCCGCTAACGGTGACTTTTTTGTCAGTTGCGAGTTCTGAGATCTTTGGAAACCATGTTCCCCACAGGACGGTGAAGCAGGCGAGAACGAAAAGCAGATTGTTGAACAGGAAACTCGACTCGCGTGAGACCAGAGACTCCAACTTATGCTCGCTACGCAGGTGGGAGCGGTTCTTGAGATAGAAAAACAGGAATACGCCTAGAGTGATAATCAGGAAATACCCGAACCAGTCGCCAATCGAAGATTGCGCGAATGCGTGCACCGAGCTGATGATTCCACTGCGGGTGAGGAAGGTCCCGAGAATCGCCAGCCAGAATGTTAAAAAGACCAGCCACATGTTCCAGGTCTTCAGCATGCCGCGTTTTTCCTGCATCATCACCGAGTGTAGAAATGCGGTGCCGGTGAGCCACGGCATCAGGGATGCATTTTCGACCGGATCCCATCCCCAGTATCCACCCCAGCCGAGCACGGAGTAGGCCCAGTGCGCGCCGAGAAAGATTCCGCAGGTGAGAAATCCCCAGGTCACCATGGTCCAACGGCGGGTAATGTGGATCCATTTCTCGCCCGGATAGCGCATGGCCAGCGCACCGAGCGCGAATGCAAACGGAACCGTAAAGCCAACGTATCCGAGATAAAGCATCGGCGGGTGGATGACCATCTCGGGATATTGCAGCAGCGGGTTGAGCCCATTGCCGTCCGGCGGGACGCCGCCTTGGGTTAGCGCGAACGGCTTGGCGGCAAAGTTCAGCAGTAGCAAAAAGAAAACCTGGACCGCGGCAATGACGACCGATGCGTGTGCGAACAACCGTTCGTCTGTCTTATGGCGAAGCCGCAGAACCAGGCCATACGCGGCAAGCAGCAGCGACCAAAACAGCAAGGAACCTTCCTGGCCCGACCAAAGCGTGGCGAATTTATACGGCGCCGGCAGGTCGCGGTTGCTGTGATGGAGAATGTAGGAGATGGAGAAGTCGTTCTGGAACGCAGCGATCACCAGAATCGCAGCCGCAAGAAACACCGCGCCGAAAGCCGCAATTCCCGCGCGGCGCGCGGTTTCGCCCAGACGCTCCGACCCGGGTTGTTTTCGGATGAGCGCGACGAGGCCGCCCAAAAAGGAGTAGCCGGCGAAGGCCAGCGCCAACACCAGAACGAAACTTCCTATTTGCGCCATGGTAGAGACTTCATTTTTTCAGAATCTCAGGAAGGAAGCAACGCCCGGAGGTTGCAGCCAGCACATTTGTTCCAGGCTGGTGGGACCGGGCCCACGACGCGCCGGTGCAAGACCAAACAAAGATACGCCAAACCGCTAGTCAATGGCGGGCTGCCACTGACGGGTAAACTCCTCGTCTGCTGCTTCCTTGGTGGTTAAGCGCTATGGCTCTGGCTGGAATAGCGGGCCATGACTTCACGCTCAGCGGCCAGCCAATCCTGCTGCTCTGATCCCGGGGCGTCGCCACGCTGCTCGTAAAGTTCGTAGGCGCGCAGGCGAATTTCCGATTCCACATCAGCCGGGGCGGAGCCATTTCGCCCGTTACTCTTTTCCGGCATTTCCAGGACGTTGTTGTCGGACTTTGCTTTGGTCGTGCGGGGGGACTTTGCTCTTGGCATTGCTCTACTCCTTAAATCTCGTCGAAGTGTTTTGGGCCACACCTTGACGCAACAACCGAACCGGCTGGCACATCTGTTTGGGTGGCAGGATGTTTCCCATGATAAACCGGCGCGCCTGTGGAATGCAGGTTTAGAGCATAAAAAATTTTGTTCGGCGGGAAAAGAAATTCCTGAAGTGCAATTAATCGAAACTGTACTCTACGGGATTGAAGAAATCGCGGTTTCGTGATTACTAGATCCAGGCATCACGCCAGCCGGGAACCTCTTTGAGTCCCTCGGCGCGGGTCTGCTCAAACAAGCGCACGCGGTGACGACTATGTTCGAACTCATGAATATCCGCCCAAACCTCGGCCTGCCATTGATAGTCATGCACCCCAGAGGCCCCGCAGGTGGCGCACCGGGTATGTAGTTTCTCGGGATAGCGCCGCGTTGTTTGCGGCTGCAGTTCGATGAAGATACAGCGCACTTCCTTGATGTCGTCGTCCTCGCCGATTACGTGCTCGTAGCGCAGCAGGTAGCCAAAGCCAAGTTTGTCGGCTTCCCGCTCGGCCTCGGCCCGGGTGTGGAACGGACCATATTCGGCCCGCAGCTGCTCGGTCGAGTCGCATGCCATCCAAAATGTTTCTTTGTAGCTCATCGATGATGCCCCATGGGAGACCTGCCCGGCGCTGCACGAACAAGCGCCGCCCAAATCGGGAAACGCGGAATCCCAAGGCATACGAGTAAGCAATTTCAGTTCCGCAATTCCCAGCTAACCGCTTTGTTTTATGAGGGCTTACGCGAATGTGAGTGAGGCTTCTGCAACCCTTTGCAGAGCTTTGCGCAATTTGCGGGCGAAGGCGAACCAGGGCCGCGATTCAGCCTTTCGTTTCCGCCAAGCCATAGAGAAATTTGCCGATTGTTCAATACGATTGCGCAACCGTGGAGTCAACAGATGGGCAGCCGGCGCGAGCCGAGACAAGCGATTGCCGTATCCGTCCGCATCTTCGGTACAGACCGGGATGGCAAAGTTTTCTCGGAAAACGTGATCACGATCGACGTCAGCCTGAACGGCGCGAAACTTGGAGGCGTTCGCGCTCTTCTCAAGGTCGACGAGATCGTCGGCCTGACCTACGGCAAAAACAAGTCCCATTTTCGCGTCAAATGGACTGGAACGCCGTGCACGCCCACTGAAGGCACTGTCGGCCTTTTGAACTTGAACCCCGAGAAGCCGCTCTGGGATTTTCTGCTGCCACACGGGATTGATGTCTTCCAGAAGCAGCGTACAAGCGATCGCCGCCGCTGGCCGCGGGTGAAGTGCTCTGTCTCAGTCGAACTGCGCCGGCCGGGGGAGGCGATAATCTGGGGCAAAGCCTCGGACCTAAGTCAGGGCGGCTGCTTCGTCGAAATGCCCATCCCGCTGCCGCTGGATACGAAGTTCGAAATCGCCCTGTGGCTGGGCCAAACTAAGCTACCGCTGGCAGGTCAGGTGGCCAGTCTTGCCCCCGGCTTTGGAAACGGTGTGCGCTTTCTGAATATTTCGTCGGAAAGCCTTGAATATCTGCGGCGATTTATCCAAAGCATTACCCCCGAAGAGCGTGAGCCCATCGCCCAAGTCAAACGCTCGGGGGTGTGACCGCAGTCTGTAATCTGGGCAATTCGCATTGCAATGCGGCTTGGTCCGCCCACGATACTCCGCCGTGGGACGCGACGTAGAGTGCCAACTCCAACCGGCTCCAGACCCCCAGCTTGTCGAAAACACCGCGCAGCTGGTTTTTGATGACCTGCTCGGTGCAACCTAAAGCAGAGGCAATTTCCGGATTCGTCTTACCCTGCCACACCATGGTTGCCACGACAATCTCTTTTGCGCTCAGCTGCTCACGAGGCGACATGGTTCATCTGCTCCTTTTCGAAAATTGCGGTCGCCAGAATTACACGCTTGCGCCCCTGTTTGATCCCGGCGCGCAAGAATAATGTGCGCAAGTGCTGCTTCACGGTACGCGGGCTGATGTTTAACTCCGCCGCGATCTCCTTGTTGCTGCAGCCCTGCACCAGCAACCGGAGCACCTCCTGGTCGCGACGGGTGATTTTGATCTGCTCGAGGTCCAACATGCTGTGCTCCTTACTTTTTCTTTTTCTTTACCGACCCTCACCGCACTTTCCTATGAAGCACGTCTTTCGCCAAAGTTTCGCCATCGCGCACGGCGGGGCAAATCCAGAGGAATGCAGCACTTGAGGACAGAGACTAGAAAGAGCAGAGTGAGGCGTTCCGCCCTCGCGGTTTGTTTCGGGAAGAGTTGTGCCAATATGACATCGTAAACTGGGAAGTAATATGCGTGAACTGGTCGTCGAGGACGAGTGCCGGGGTGGCGAAAAGTGAACCCTGCTGCTCGATCCGATCAAAGGTTTCGTAACTCGGGAATGGAGAGGATGCCGTGATTCAGGCGGGACGCAGAGATGTTCGTCCCTGGAAGCAGCCCAAGGCATGTTGCCGCTCGTGCTGGCGATTGGACATCCGGTTTTTCAGAGTGAATTCACCGCCGAGCCGAGGAAGAGAGCCTGCGAAAATTAACCAATGATTGCGGTCTCGTTGACCCGGCGGTGATCGCGATTAGTGGGCAGGTGCCATCGACAACTGCTCGAACCGGCGCGTCTCATACCACAAAGCCAGCTCTACGCGGTTCCAGAGCCCCAGTTTGTCGTAGATGGTCCGGAGATAATTCTTGACGACGTGTTCGGTTGTTCCAATTTCGGTTGCGACTTCTTTATTTTTGAGTCCTTGGGCGACGAGCTCGATGACGCGTTGCTCTCGCTGGTTGGGGTAGGTTCTGCCGTTTTCTCCTCGGACCATAGTTGCCTCCTATATAAAAGTGTGGCGAGTTTTACTCGCTTGACTCCGCCAGAAATTCCAAAGCGCGCAAACAGACGGTTGAAGTGTGCTTTTACCGTGCGCCGCGCCATGTGAAGTTGTTTTGAGATCTCATCGTTATCACAGCCCTGTAGGAGCAGTTCCACGACCTGCTGCTCCCGTGGTCTGAGCTCTTTTTCCTTCATCAAGTCACCTCTGACTAAAAATACGTACCCTGGTGCCTAATACGAAAAAGCCAGCGTTGCGGGATTACCGATATGCTTTGCACATACTTTGCCAGCCGGAGTGGAATTTACAAAAAACTGGAGGAAGTTACATTCCGGGAATGAGGCTTTCTTGCTAATGCGAACATTTCGAAATCTTCATTGCGCTGCCGATCCGTCGGAAATATGAGAAAGCAATGTCTGATGTAAATTGCAGAAAACAAAACATTAAATGCTATCCCAAGGGTGTTGGCTTCTTCGCACCCATGCCAAGTGGTGGCTTAGCGTCAACTGCGCGAAAACCTTGGTTTGTGCTGAACCCGCTCCGTCATCGAGGGGCTGTGGAATATTAGGCTTATTAGGTAAAAGACCTTAGGTCAAATTTTCCCGGCCTCTTGCATCCCTTGGAACTAATTACACTTTCGGGCCATAGACAAAATTACCTGTGTAAAACCTGTGGGTAAGCGGGTCGGAAAATCCTGTAGGTCGCATAAGGCTGTTGCCAGAACAGTTTAACCCGCGATGCTACGATTTCCTCTTCTCTACCATGCCTGAATTTTGTGACGTCGCCATTCCGGTGCCGCTCGATATGGTTTTCACCTACCGAGTTCCGCCCGGGTCGGTCCCGGTGCCCGGCAGCCGGGTGATTGTGCCGTTCCGACGGCAGCGCATGGTGGGCGTCGTCACGGCGAATCATGATCGTCAGCCCTCCGTGCCGACAAAAACGGCCCTGGAGATTCTAGACGATGCCCCCGCGCTGCCCGAGGAATTACTGCAGCTCGGAGAATGGATCAGCGAATACTATCTTGCTCCGATTGGGGAAGTTTTCCGCTCCATGTTGCCGCTGCGGGCAGAATTCCGTCGCGCAGTTGTGTATCGCATTAACGACGAAGGACAAATGGCTTTGCATCTCGCGGGAGAGGCAGGATCGTCGGCCCGCTCGCGCAAAGCCCCAGAGGACCAATACGCCGAGTATCGCGTCCTGGACTATCTCTCGCTGCGCGACGACGTGCGCGAAGGCACATTGCGCTCGGCTACGCGCGTTTCACAGGCCCTGCTTGAGGGCATGCTGCGAAAGAATTGGATCACCCGCGAAGATGTATCGCATGCAACCGACGCCTTGCGCACTCAGCGAGTCGCGGTGTTAATAGAGGCTTCGCGGGACGACAGACGTCCGAGCCCGTCCCGCGGTCTCAACCCCAACCAGCATTTAATTCTCGATGCACTTTCTTCCTCTGGCGGCCGACTCGAAGTTGATCAACTCCGTTCTCTTCCGGTTCCGCGAACGACTCTCGGCACGCTGGTCAAACGAGGGCTGATCGAATTGGTCGATGAGCGGATTGATTTCGCAAAACCTTCACTGATTCCACGCGGTCTTCCCGCGCATGTTGATTTCAATCCGGCACAGCGGGCGGCGCTCGAAAAGATACACAATGCCGTCGAATCCGGAGGGTTCAGTGGAATCCTGCTTCACGGTGTGACCGGGTCGGGCAAAACTGCGGTTTATCTCGCAGCCATGAAGACGGTGATTGACTCCGGCCGCTCAGCGATTTTGCTGGTGCCTGAAATCGGACTCACCCCTGCCGTTGCAGCCGACGTCCACGAGGTGTTTGGAGACGAAGTCGCGATTCTGCACTCCGGATTGTCAGATAAAGAACGCGCTGAGCATTGGCATCGCATTCGGGGTGGAGAGGCGCGCGCGGTGGTCGGGACGCGTTCGGCCGTGTTTGCTCCAGTGTCAAATCTCGCGCTCATCATTGTTGATGAAGAACAGGATTCTTCCTACAAGCAGGAAGAAACGCCGCGCTATCACGCGCGCGATGTCGCCGTAATGCGAGCGAAGTTGTCGAATGCGGTCGTCGTGCTGGGTTCGGCAACGCCTTCGCTGGAGTCCTACTTCAACGCCAAAAAGAACCGATACGCGCTGCTCGAAATGCCGGATCGCGTCGAGAAGAGGCCGTTACCAGAGGTCGAAATCGTTGACATGCGGCAGGAATTTCAAGAGACAGGAAGTGAGCAGGTCATCTCGCGGAAGCTGGTCGAAGAAATCCGCCTGCGTCTGGAGCGCAAAGAACAAGTAATGGTGCTGCTGAATCGGCGCGGATATTCGCCGGTCGTGCTGTGCCGTGCCTGCGGAAAGACCCTCGAATGCCGCGATTGCGCGATTCCGCTCACGCACCACAAAGCCCATCCCCGAATGGAATGTCATTATTGCGGCTTCA
>DATIYR010000030.1:0-4106 GCA_035517535.1 Terriglobales bacterium | reverse complement strand
GGTTCCCTGGGCGCACGTCACGATTACCAAACCAGACGGCAAGCGGTTGCTCGAGATGAACGGCTGGTCCATGTCCGTTCCGAACCATAAAGACGGGAATGCAGATATTTTGTATGACAAGCGCGCCGGCGATCTTGATTTCTACCAGGTAGGTGCGAGCTTCGTTTCTCCGGACGACGAGCACTATTACGGTTTGGGGCAGAACCAGGAGGGCTTTCTCGATCACCGTGGTCACACGGTCGAGTGCTGGCACAACTATGTGGCGACCGGCGGGCCGAGTGTTTGCGTGCCTTTCATGGTCACGAATTATGGCTACGGCTTCGTCTGGGACAATCCCTCGAAGACTACGATCGCGCCCGGATTCAACGAACGCACTACGTGGACTTCCGAGGTCGGCAACCGGGTTTCATATTTCGTTATAGCAGGCGAGAATTTCGATGAAATTTACTCCGGTTACCGTTTGCTTACCGGAACTACGCCGATGCTTCCGAAGGCTGCGTATGGTTTCGTTCAGTGCAAGCAGCGCTACCTCACGCAGGAAGAGATGCTGAATGTTGCGAAGGGTTATCGCGAGCGCCACCTGCCGCTCGATGTGCTGGTTCTCGATTGGTTCTACTACTCAAAAATGGGCCAGTTCGATTTTGTGCCGTCGCGATTCCCTGATCCTGCGGCGATGAACAAGCAGCTGCACGATATGGGCATTCAGACCATGATCAGCGTATGGCCGCGCTTCGAACCCGGGTCGCGCTTCTATGACTTTCTTCTAGGTAAAGGATGGTTCGAGCATCTCGCCGACGGCACGCCGACGAACGGTCTTCCTTATGATCGCGCCGGTTCCGACATCGATACGACGAATCCGGACGCGGTGAAATGGTATTGGGACGTGATTCGCGACAATATCATCAGCAAAGGATTCGATTCGATCTGGGCGGACGAAACCGAGCCCGATCTTCCGCCGAACGGCAGCTACTTCTCTGTCGGTCCGGGCACACGGTATTTCAATATTTATCCGCTGGTGCACACGGCGGCGATTTACGACGGCTTCCGCCGCGACGTAAATCATCGCGCGCTGATCCTTTCGCGTGATGCGTATCTCGGCTCGCAGCGCAACGCAACCATGGTCTGGTCATCTGACATTTTTCCCACCTGGGACGCCTACAAGCGCCAGATTCCCACTGGTCTCGACT
Source organism: Terriglobales bacterium (assembly GCA_035517535.1). Classification (GTDB taxonomy): domain Bacteria; phylum Acidobacteriota; class Terriglobia; order Terriglobales; family Acidobacteriaceae; genus Gp1-AA145. Next base: position 2,919 of record DATIYR010000030.1, on the reverse strand, counting down.
TCACTGCATCGGGAATGGCGTATTGGACGAACGATGTCGGCGGTTGGCAATATCTTCCGGCGGTGCACCATCCCGCGCACCCGCCGCTGCTTGATCCTTCTGACGCGCGTGACAACGTTGGCGGATACGACGATTATCCGGAGCTTTACACCCGCTGGTTTGAGTACGGCACGTTTCTGCCGATCATGCGCACGCACGGCAGCCGCAAGTATAACGAGGTCTGGTCGTATGGCAAACAGGCCGAGCCGATTCTAGAAAAGTACCTCCGCCTGCGTTATCAGCTGATGCCGTATATCTATTCGCTCGGACATGAGACTTACGAGACCGGTGCGCCGTTCATGCGCGCGCTGTTCATGGATTTTCCTAATGATCCGAAGGTCGCTGAAATCGGCGATGAATACATGTTCGGGCCTGCGTTCTTGGTTGCGCCCGTCACAGAGCAAGGCGCAACCAGTTGGCAGGTGTATCTGCCCGCCGGAGCCGACTGGTATAACTACTGGACGAATGAACGGGTCCACGGCGGACAAACGATTAAGGTCGATGCTCCCATCGATGTGATTCCTCTGTTCGTTCGCGCGGGATCGATTGTTCCGTTAGGCTCGGCGATCGAGAGCACGAGTCAGGAGCAGAAGATTGAAAGAGTGCGGATTTATCCCGGGGCCGATGCTGATTTCATACTCTACGATGATGACGGAAAGACTTACGCTTACGAAAAAGGCGAAGGCAAAATTACACATTTGCACTGGAATAATGCGGCGGGGAAGCTGACACACGAGGGCGCTCAGGCTTGGGCAGCGCCGGATTCTGCAATAGTCGATGTCGTGCGCTGAGAAGTCTAGAATGAATTGCGAGGGCCCGTAGCTCAACGGTTAGAGCAGCAGACTCATAATCTGTTGGTTCCTGGTTCAAATCCAGGCGGGCCCACCAGTTTAAAAATGGCAACTCGACCGCGGCAGAATCAACCACGAAGGGCACAAAGTCACACGAAGGTGTGCACGGGGTTTTCCCTCACTGCACCGTGATCGTATTCACCACCTTCGCGATCACGCCTTTTGTATCCACCGCTTGCACCACCAGTCTTTCGTTGCTTCCGACGGGCATTTTTACTGTCGTGGCCAGCTTCTCACCGGCAACGTGGTACACCTCTTTGCCGTTCACCCAAACCTGAATCTGCGAAACCGGGTTGTTGCCGGAAGCCGTGGCCGTGAGATGCACCGCGCCTGAGCTTTCCAGTGCACGCGTGACCTGAATTGTAAGCTTCGGCACGGCTAGAAATCCTTTTTGATTTTTCAGAGTCGAATAGCTGCCGACGATAGCGCGCGCATAATTTATCGCCGAGACGCACGATGACATCGATTGCTGCGGCGGAAAGGCTTTGGGGTTGTTGCTGTAGCTGTTTGCCAGGAACGAAACGAATCCCGCCTGCGAATCATGACAGCCGACGACATCTCCGTGGCCATCGATGCCGGTTGCCTCGCTGTCGGTTGAGCCCGCGGCTTCAACGTAATGCAGTTTGCCGTTCTCGATCCAAAACCCGCGCCAGATGCCGGCGGTGAAGACCTGGCCCACAATCCATCCCAGATTGTTAGTGCCGTTGAGTTGCGTCTGGTGGGGCTCGCCCGCGAGTTGGGGCGCGTCCAGCGTGCGGAATTTGCCGTTCTCGTAAATGAAGCCGTGCGCGTTGTCGTAACTGCCGACGATCGTTCCGGCGTTGTCAATTCCGAACGCCATGGTGCCAATTTTGGCCGCGGGATCATCAATCGATGCGAACTCATTCCCGTGACGCAGAAATCCGTGAAAATTCAGCGTTCCCGGAAGCTGGTACATACCCACGATGTCGCCATAGTCGTTGACGCCGAGCACCTCGGTCATGGTGGAGCCGGGAAAATTCACCGCCGTGTACTTACCTGCGCGATAGACGAATCCGTGAACGAAGTCGCGCGAATCAAAATAAGACCCGACGATCACGTTGGCATTGTTAATTCCGTTCACATTCGTCACGCTCGCGCCCGGAAACGAGATGGAAGCATATTCGTAGGTTGCTGAAACTGACGTTTGTGCAAACACCGCTGAGGGAAGCATTGCAAACACGACGAGCCAAACTGCGAGCGAACGAATTGGCATAAAAGGGTCCCGAATTGAAGTGAGTGCAGATTCAGATGCTGCAGCCACTCGGGATGATGTACTTGAAGAGGCGTGTGGTCGAATCGGCGAAACCGTAGGCGGGGTAAGGTGTGGAGGCGGCTGCCAGACTTGGGGGGCGGACTACATTCCCATTCGCATGCCGGCGAGCTTGCGCATCATGTTGCCCTTACCCATCTGCTTGAACATTTTTCGCATTTGAGCGTACTGGCGAAGAAGATTGTTGACTTCCTGCACGGTTCGCCCTGATCCGCGGGCGATGCGTTTGCGGCGGCTGCCGTTGATCACGTCGTGATGTGTGCGCTCGTAGGCAGTCATCGAGTTGACGATGGCCTCAACGTGATTGATTTGTTTCTCGTCGATCTTGTCGGCGTGCTTCTGCAATCCGGCAAATGGGCCGATGCTCGGCAACATTCCCATCAGGCTCTGGATTGAACCCATCTTGCGGACCTGGCGCAACTGATCGCGAAAATCTTCGAGAGAAAACCCATCGCCCGAAAGCGCACGGGCGGCGATGTCCTGCGCTTTCTTTTTGTCGACCGTCTGCTCGGCGCGCTCGATGAGCGAAAGAATGTCGCCCATGCCGAGAATGCGGGAGACGATGCGGTCCGGATGGAACGGCTCGAAGGCATCATATTTTTCGCCCACGCCGATGAACTTGATCGGGGCGCCGGTGACCTGGCGGATGGAAAGCGCCGCGCCGCCACGGGCATCGCCGTCCATTTTTGTGAGCACAACACCGGTGAGCGAAAGTTTTTTGTGAAATTCGTCGGCGGA
>DATIYR010000029.1:0-7198 GCA_035517535.1 Terriglobales bacterium | reverse complement strand
GCCTGCTGCAGCCAGTCTTTGCCGCTCTGCCCCGAACCAGGGCCGAATGATGTGGTCTGGCTCGTAACCGAAATGGTCTGGCCTTGGCTGTAATCCCATCCCGTTGCCGTTATCTGCGTGACCTGATGAGCAAGGTCTGCTATCACGCGGACTTCTTTGAGTTGACTGTTGAGATCGATTTCGATTTGATTGCGTTGCGCCTGGCTGCGCGGCGATGCGTGAAGTTCGCTTCCCACCACCTGCACGTCGGCGTCGTAACGCGCGAGTAATCGACGCAGAAAGTGAATATCGCTTTCATTGAGCTGCTCTTGCGTTCCGATGTTTGTGTCCAGGCCGTTCAAAACTGGAGTGAGGCCAAGGTTCGTCGCGATCTGCTGAGCAATTTGTGCGAGCGTAGTGGAATCCCAATTTTTCGTCCGCCGCTTCATGCGCGCCGCTTGCAATGCATCTTCGGCGAGAACGATGAGATCCGGCGGCCCATTCTTCGGGAACCGGCCCTCAAGCGCAGTAATTTTTCCGCGAAAGATCTCCGTGGGCGAACTAACGTCACCCGCATAAACCTGAATCGCCGCTCCAAGCTTGAGTGCTGCGCCGTCTTCGAAGACTAGGTCGGCGAGCCCAGTCGTAAACGATCCGAAGTTACTGAAGCGCATTTCCAGCGCGGATAAACCGCCTTCGTGCTCGCGCATATCCATGCTGAGCAATTGCGCCGTGACTTTGTCGTTCGCCTGACCGTCGATCTGCACGGTGGGAATCGCACTATAAACGGCGTTTTGAGTTAAAGGTTGTTCCGCCATGCTCAATCCGCCCGCAAACGAAGTTTCCGTTCGTGCAGCAATTCCAAAGCCGACCGCAAATCGATTTCCTTTTTCGCTTTATCGTCGGAAGTTGAAGCCGCCGCCGGCAACGCAGGCTCCTGCACTTCCACGTGCATCTCATCAATGGTTACTGCCATAGCTCGTCCTCTCCGCTAGTCATCGCTGTCGAAAGTCAATCTGTTTTTGAAACTGAATCGGGTGCCCACGTCCGTGGAAAGCCCAGCCGATCCCGTGCTGTTGGCCGCGCCTCCCAGGCTGAAGCTCGCTCCCGCAAAAGTGGAAACATCGGTTCCCACTGTGGCCGGCAACATCTGCAACGGATTGAGATTTGCCGTGCTGCTGACGGTCGCCCGGCCAGTCTGCAATCCGGCAAACGCCCCTGCGGTGGCCGGAACTCCGGCGGATGCGCTCGCGCCAAACAAAGCGCCAAGCCCACTGCTCGATCCTCCTGCGGATGCTCCCGCCGAAATGCCTATGCTCGCACCCGTGCCGACCGCGGAAATTCCAAGGCTGAATCCGGCACCAGCCGAAGCAGAGGCAGACGGAGCTGTCGCGAAGGCGGCCGGTGGATTGAGTTGCACGCCTCCCCCGACTTGCATTGAAGCTCCGCCGGTGAAGCGCAGACTTTCAAGGCCGTTAACCGTTCCTAACTGCCGCATCGCAGTTGGATCTCCGCCGCGAGTTGCAAGCGATAGAGCGCTGTCGCTGCCGGAAGTTGGAACCAGGCTGCCGCTGGTATTCGCGCTTGAAAAACTTGTGCTTTCGTCGAACACCAGGTCTTGTCGCGAGAGACCAATGCTGACCAACGCACGCAAAGCGACCCCTTCGGCGGAGAAAAAATCTATGGTCTCCTTGAATGAATCCATGATCCCCTTGAACACATAGGATCCCCACTGAAATTGCAGGACTGGCGGCGCTTTGGGCGGCGAACTCTGCCCGCCACTGTTGGGATTCGCCGGCGGTGCGTCATTTCCTGCTTGCGCCGTGGCATTTCCGGTCGCCTGCATGAATAGCGCAACCTGATTGGTGATCGTGCGTACGTCGCTGCCCGTGTCGGTGGTATCGAATTGCAGATCCATCGTCAGCTTGCCGGAAAACTGCGCCACGTATTGGACTTTGTTCGGGCCGCCCGACTGCTGTGAAACCGAGTTCTCAACCGAATACACCAGCGAAGTCGGATTGAAATGCACCGTCAGCGGATCGCCGTCAGGCAATGCGCATAACGTGGCCTTCGCGACTTGGGGTGGTTGCTGCGGCATTGGCTATAACTGTTGCACTGTGGGCGTTACCGACCACAGCCCTTCGTGAGCTAAATGCAGTTCCTCGATTCCAATTTCAAAATTGCGCGCGTTGAGATCAGCGAACTTGTACTTGATTGGCATGGCGCGATCGAGCTGCCATGCGAGTACGGCAGATCCGTCAATATCGAATAAGTTGATCGTCACCTGCATGCGAGGCGCAAAAGCCCCGGTGCTGATGGAATTGAATATCTGATAAAGGTTCTGGTTCGTGCTGATTCCCCGTTTCAGCACCACGGTTGCGAAAGTCGTGCCTCCGGCGCGCTGTGCCGCTCCGTAATTGCGGCCGCCTTCCTTAATCACCTTCGGTTCCATCGTTGCTTCAAGACCAGTACATTCGGCAAAGGCGCCGGAGCACACCTGAAATTGATCATGGCTGTCGTCGTCGTCAAGCGAGTCGGTAAAGAAGTCGACGTGAAATCGAAATACGTGAAGCGGGGTCAGCGTGGGGGATGACATTTAGCTCGCCTCCGCCATGCTGGCCGAGATTTCCTGCGCGCTCGTGCCACTTGTTTCTAGTGCGAGATTGACCGTAATCGTTTCAATGAGTGACGCCGGAGTGAAGGTCACTTGTGCAATGAGCCGTCCATTATCGAGGTCATTCTGGGTCATGGTGCTGCGGTCGCATCGAACCGAGAACGCCTGCTGCACCGTGCTTCCATCGAGCGCGTTCAAATTCCACAGCCGGGTCATCAAAGTTTGCAGAAATCTCTGCACTCGCCCCCACAACGCCGGTCCATTCGATTCAAAAATTGCGGTTTCGCCCATAGTTCTCGCGGCGCGGCAAATCACTGAGACGAGACGATTGACAGGCGCAAACCGGTAGCTCTCGCCGGGATACGCAGTCACATCGGAGAGCAGTTCGATTCCGTCGGGAGCAAATCCGAACAGGCTGATGCGTTCAATCAGCGCTTTTGTTTGCGGGGAAGTGTTGTCCCAAGCGAGCGGCGCCGCAGAGTTCTGTGTCTCCTGCTGTGGCAGCGTCGGCCACAAATCATAAATTTCCGCGGGAGTGATTTTTGTCGCGCTCGTGAATGTGCCTCGCGTAAGCGCGTTCCGAGCCAGGATTCCCGTGAGCGCACCCTCGGGAGGTTCCAGCAACTCGAGCAACATATTTGAAGCGGTAGTTTTTAGCCACGGATATGCAAGCTGCAGAAATGCACTCGAAATATTCCCAGCAGAGGCTCCCTCATCATCCAGCACACTTTCGGGTAGATGGGCCTGGACCACATCGTGAATATCTTGGGCTAGTTCAGTGCTTGACGGGTTTTCAGCGGCCGCTGCTGCGTCCAGGTCCTGCGGCAACGGCATCGACGTTACGAACTGAATCTCGCGCAGATGAGGCTCGTAGCGGGCGCTTCCTTCTGCGAGATAGTTCACAATACTGGCTACTGCCCCGGCCCACGTCGCGTAATCGTTCACGCTCAGCCGCGGCGCGGGTGATGCATAAGTTCGATACGATGGCGGCGTTAGCTCCCCTTGCGAACATTCCACGAATTGTTCAGGACCGGTGGGAGCGCTCGGAATTTGCCCGACTGCGCCGGCCGGTTGTGAAGCGCAGAGCACTGGAAGGTCTGGCGTTATGAGGAATGAAACATCCTGCAAGGCGCTCAGGCATCCTACGCCCGTCCAGCTTCGGGCATCATCGAGCGCGAATGTCGGATTAGGTAGCAATTCCTGCAGCTTGAATTGCTTGATTGTTTGGCTGTTCGTGGTCGAGACTGGCTGATCATCGGTCGAGGTCACCGGATCATCGATCCGCACCACGTAGCAACGCCTGCCCCCCTGAGCAAAAAAGCTGCGCACGCAAGCTGCGACATAATCTGTCCCGAAGCTTTGCGCCGAGCCGCCGGGATCGAATAGGGCGGTGAACTGCGAATAGTTTTCGATCAGTATGGGGACGTTCGTAAGGGAAGCGATTTGAGTGTTCGCATAACCCAGCGAGTTCAGCCATGGCTGCAGGGTCGCAGGAACCGTCGCGCCCGGCAGAATACGCACCAACCCGACGAAGCAAGCAACGTCAGCGCGCGTGAGGTTGATCTGCGGCGCGGGTGGCTGGTCGTGAAAAATTACTCGGCTCATACCGGTCTCTCGAAAGCAAACTCAACTTACGACGCAGGCGCGATTTCAAAACCCTCTGCTGCCAGGACCAATTCTTCAATCGCCAAATCTCCCGTGCCTTTGCCGCTCAGCGTGGGGCCGGTGTAGCCCTTTGGCACAACATTGAACAGCTTGTATATCTGCACGGGATTATTGGCTTCATCACGCAGCGTGATGGTCACATCCCGCTGCGCGTCAACGCCCGTGGTCCTTGCCGAAGTGATCCAATCCCATAAATCCGATGAATCCACCAGCCCGCGTTTGAGAGTGAAATCACCAACCGTATGCACTCCGGAGTATTTGTGGACGTGCGGATTTATATCGTTGCCGTCGCGATATTCCGCAATGTGCAATTCAGTTTTCAGCCCGGTGACATCCGAAAAACCGCCGAGCGGTTTCTGCGGGTCGCGCGGACCCTTGAGATCGACGAGGTAGTTATAAGACGGGTAAGGTGCAGTGCGATCAGGCATCGAATTTCTCCTCCTTTAAAAAGTTCTTAGCTAGGCGCACTGGCGGTCATTTGGCCAATGCGGAAGATCACGAACTCGGCCGGTTTCAAGAGCGCAACTCCGATCAGGCAGATCATCCGTCCGTTGTCCAGATCGTTCTGCGTCATCGTCGTGCGGTCGCAACGCACGAAATATGCGTCAGATGGCGAGGTGCCGAGCAAATTGCCCTCGGCAAATTCGTTGTTCAAGAACGAGTCGATGGAATCTTGCACGCGCGCCCACAGCGCGGGCCCATTGTTCTCAAAGACTGCCCACTGCGTGCCGTTATCGATCGAGTGCTCAAGATAGATCAGATACCGGCGCACATTGATGTACATCAACTCCGTGTCTGAACTCGTGGTGCGTGCACCCCAAACCAGATATCCACGGTCGGGAAAGAACCGAAGGCAATTGATTCCGAGCGGATTCAGAACCGCTTGCTCGGCGAACGTAATGTGACGCTCGAAATCGACCGCGCCCAGCAGCGGTTCATTTGCCGGCGCTTTGGCTACAGTTTTTTGAGTGTCGTTGCGGGCGTAAATTCCTGCCATAAAGCCCGACGGCGGCACCAGTAGTGTTGAAGGAGTTGACGTACCCGAAACAGCCAACGGATTCGGTGTGACCACCCACGGAACGTACAGCGCACAGTAGCTTGAATCGATTTGCGCGCGAACGTTTTCGTAATCCGAATCGAGCAGGTTCGGGCCGGCTTCAAGAATCGCCACTCGGTAAGCCCGTTGTGCCTCAACGTGCGGAATCACGCTTCCGATCATGATGTTCGTCGAATCGGTGTAAGCCGATGAACCCGGCGTGGCCACGATGGCAACGTCCTCGAGCGCCGTGCAGTACTGCAGTGCGGTAACGTAGTTGGCGGCTACCGGTTCAGCTCCATCGTCTCCGCCGGTGAGGGTAAATGTGGCTACCGGAGCCGCCGGCGGCGGCGTCGCCGATGGATCATTCCACGTCGGGAAAAGAGCCGTGAACAATTTGTCAGGTGTGACCAGACCACTTCCAATCTGGAAATAAATCTGGTTCTGCAATGCGTCAATGGCTCGCGGGGGATTAACTCCGAGAACATCACCAATGTAGTTCGGATGGTTCGGATCGAGGCCAAGACTGCTGAAGACCATGTCCGTTCCCGAAGCGCTCGGAGCAATCACTTGCGCCGTGAGCACATAAAGATTTTTCGGCAGCGGCGTGGGTATGGCAGCCGGCGTCGTCGCAAACGTCTGGAAATTGGCGCCGGCACCATTTCCGTAGAACGTCGGCGCGCCTCCGCCTGTGCCAGGCACTCCGAGCAAAGATCCCGGCGGAAGGTTTGCAATGTTTTGCGTTTTGCTCGCCGTGAGCGTGACTGTAACAGTCTGATCGTTGAGGAACTCGCCCGGGAAACGGCCGGCCACGACAACGTTCGTGGTTGTCCCAGTTCCTGAAGTCGCGATTCCCGGATCGACGCTTGCGCCTCCCGTGCCTGCACTATTTGCGTACACCCGCGAGACATAGAGCATGGAGCCGCCATTATTGAAGAACGCCTGTACTGCCATCGCCATGTAGTTCACGTTCTTCAGGGGATCGCTCGTACTGAGATCGAGGTTGCCGTATCCGCCGTAGATGTTCTGGAAATCGCCGAAGCTGGTCAGCAGTTGCGGAATTCCACCGGAAGGGCTGCCGGCGACGGGATTACCGCTTGCCGGCAAGCCTCCATAAGGCATGCCGCCCACGGGACCAGTGAGCGTTGGACCAACGAACGCCGTGGTTGTAGTTCCAACGCCTTCAATGGAAGGTGCGGTAAAACTTGTTTCTTCAACATAAACGCCTGGCGCTAAGTATTCGGGCACGGCTCCTCCTTGTTCACATGGAAATCGCAAAATTGACCGAGAGTTCCTGGCCTGAACCGAGTTGCAAAGCTTGGCTAACAGACTTCAGCGCGGGATTCGAAACGTTACTTAAAATGTCGTCGGGGTTTGGTACCCAACCAACCGGCTGAGTCAAAACGCTGGGATCGAAAAATGCCTTGGCGGTGACCGCAACCGTCGAGAGTGTTACCGGGCCGGTGCCGCTCGTGTTAGGTTGCGGGCTCAATCCGAGTAGAGCCAGCAGCGCTTCGCCGTTTACGTCGGACTGGCCGGTTGCGAGCACGGCATTATCACTGTTGCGGGTAATCTGCAACACGGCCCACGGCAAGCCCTGTGGCGGGGTGGTTCCGCTCCGTATAACCGAGGCGTGAATCACGGCCCAATTCGGCCCGAACGGTGCGGAGGGAGACGGGTACAACGGCACTTTTTGCGGATCGAATACCGTTGCCGGATTTTGTAACGCGGCGATCGCGGCGGGATTCGTCTCCGATCCAGCGGGTGCCGGAGGAATTACTGGAACCGACTGCGGCGTTTTGACGTTGGCGCGGCGCGGAAGATATTTGAGGTTGGGGTCCTGTAGCGTCACTTCGAAAGAAACCGGAGTCGGCCAGGTTGTGCTGGGGATGAATTGCGTCGTC
>DATIYR010000028.1:0-4555 GCA_035517535.1 Terriglobales bacterium | reverse complement strand
TTTCGATACGCTTCGGTTAACGCGTGCTGGATCAGGCGGTCGCGAATCAGGCGACCGTTAACGAAGGTGTAGATCGAGTTGCGATTGAGCTTCTGGATTTCCGGCTTCGAAACAAACCCATGCAAACGCAAGTGCCCGGGCTCACGGGAAATCTGCTGATCTTCATCGTGTTGTTGGCGTCGCCACGGTGGCGGTTGCGGCAAGCCCACATGCGCCAGTGGCAACTCGGCCGCAAGCGAAATCAGCTGGTCGAGTGTCTCTTTGCCAAAAACCTGATAGACGCGGTCGCTGTAACCCGCAACCGGCGGCGCGAGCAGCATGGCATTGGTCGCAGAATGCAACTCGAAGTGCTTGTCAGGATGAGCCAGCGCATAGTGCGTAACCAACGACGCGATGTGTGAAAGCTCGGTCGATTCCGCCTTCAAAAATTTCTTGCGCGCGGGCGTGTTAAAGAACAGATCTCGGATGGTGATTGAAGTTCCAGTCGGCAGCCCGGCTTCTTCGACGCGAAATATTTTTCCGCCTGCGATCTCGAGGATAGTTCCCGAGTCTTCATCCGCAGCCCGCGTCTCCAGCCGCAGTCTCGAGACCGATGCGATCGAAGGCAGCGCCTCGCCGCGAAACCCGAGCGTGGCAATGTTCAGCAGGTCTTCCGCGTTCTTGATCTTCGAGGTTGCGTGGCGCTCTAAGGCAAGCAGGGCGTCGTCGCGCACCATGCCGCAGCCATCATCGCTGATCTGGATGAGCTTTTTGCCGCCGGCCTCAATCTGAATTTTTATCCGGGTCGACCCAGCGTCGAGGGAATTCTCGAGCAACTCCTTCACCACCGATGCGGGCCGCTCCACCACCTCGCCGGCGGCGATCTTATTGGCAACCTGCTCGGATAAAACGTGAATGCGTCCCATAACCCGTGAAATGATAGTAAGAGCTGTGCAGCCAGTCTCTCAGAAGAAACCAGGCGAACGCAAAAGAGGTGCGCCAAAGGTGCGGTTACGATCACGAACGAGCCAGCCAGAGCACTTGTATTCGACGCCCAAGTTTCAGAAAATCTCGATCCGCTGTCACCAGAATCGAATTTCGAAGCTCGGCAAGCGCGGCCGCGACGCAATCTACAAACGAGAGATTGTGGAGCGCTTTGATTTCGCCAGCCTTAAGGGCCTGCTCCTCGTCAACGGATACAACTTCAATCGGAAGCCGCGACAGTCGGGCAATTTCTCTTCTCGCGGTTTCTTCCCCATGATGCTGCCATACCGTGTAGAAGGTCTCGCCCCAGTTCAGTACTGAGATTGCGAGGACACTCTGGTCTTTATGAGCGCTGCTGATGAGCTGTTCAACTCGCGCCGCTCCAGGACCGTTCTCCAAGAAGTCCATAATGGCGCTTGCGTCAAGAGTGTAAGCCCTCATTTCTCGAGACGCTTCTCGCGAAGCCTTGCCTCAACCATCGAGACTGGCCCTTTCAACGACCCTCTCAGGGACTGAATGTACGCTTCAGTGATCGGTTCAAGTACGAGATGATTCTTCTCTACATGAATCGCGATTCGCGTGCCAGGCGTAATCCCAAGTTGTTGGCGCAATTCTGAGGGAATGACGATCTGGCCTTTGGAGCTCATGGTAGTAAAATTTGCCACCATAATGCTTACATTATACATAAGGTAAGACAATAGAGCAATTGTAAGTTTCTGCATCGTAAGGGCAATCGAACAGAGGCGAAGAATTTGCGAAACAGCTCTTTGAGACTTAGAATAAATAGATGTCTTCTCTCTCCTGGGCCCATCCTTTAGTTGCCGAATGGTTTACTCATAGATTCGGCACGCCCACCGAACCCCAGGAGCAGGGCTGGCCGCACATTCTCGCCGGGCGCACGACTTTGATCTCCGCGCCTACCGGCTCCGGCAAAACTCTGGCTGCGTTTCTCGCGTGCATTGATCGTTTAGTCCGCAAGGCTTTAGCGGGTGAGTTGCACGACCGCACTGAAGTTCTTTATGTCTCGCCGCTCAAAGCGCTTGGCAATGATATTCAGAAGAACCTCGAGGTCCCGCTCGGCGAAATTCTGCAACTTGCCGGCGAGCGCGGCCTGCTCATGCCGCAGATTCGCACCGCCGTCCGCACCGGCGACACGTTGATGCACGAGCGCCGAGCGATGTTGAAGTGCCCGCCCCATATTCTGGTCACGACGCCCGAGTCGCTTTACATTTTGCTCACCGCCGAGAGCAGCCGCAAGATTCTGCGCGATGTCGAAACCGTTATCGTGGACGAAATTCACGCGGTGGCCGATGACAAGCGGGGCGCACATTTGACGCTTTCGCTGGAGCGCCTGGAAGCGCTGACCAATCGACCTCCGGTTCGCATCGGGCTTTCTGCGACGCAGAAGCCGATTGAAGAAGTCGCGCACTTCCTTGCGGGAAATGGCCGTCCCGATCCGGAGGTCGTGAATGTCGGGCACAAACGCAAGCTCGACCTCGGCGTTGAGATTCCGGCGACACTGCTCGGCCCCATTGCCAGCAACGAAATGTGGGATGAGATTTACGACCGCATCGTTGAGCTTTCGAACCAGCACCGTTCAACGCTGGTCTTCGTCAACACGCGTCGGCTGGTCGAGCGCGTGGCGCACAATCTCGCTGAACGTCTCGGAGAGGAGAATGTCGGCGCGCACCACGGGAGCTTGTCGCGCAAACTGCGGCTCGCGGCGGAGCGAAAGCTGAAAGAAGGCGAGATCAAAGTTCTGGTCGCGACGGCATCGCTTGAACTTGGAATTGACATCGGCACGGTGGATCTGGTGATCCAGATCAGCTCGCCGCGGTCAATTGCGGTTGGGCTGCAGCGCGTGGGTCGCTCTGGCCACTGGCGAGGTGCGGTGCCCAAAGGAAGATTTTTCGTCACTACCAGAGATGATCTGCTCGAATGCGCCGCCCTGGTTCGCGCGATCCGGCAGGGCGATCTGGACCGCCTGATCATTCCAGATTCGCCGCTCGATGTGCTTGCGCAGCAGATCGTAGCTACGTGCGCGGCCACGAACTCTGCGGCTCGGTTACTTTTGTCCGAGCAATATTCAAACAACGACGGTCGGACAGGAGTGTCCGAGCCACACGATGCCGATTCTGGCTGGGATGAAGACGAACTTTTCGCGGTGGTCAAACGCGCTTATCCCTATCGCAATCTCTCGCGCGAGCTGTTCGACGGCATCGTCGAGATGCTTGCTGAAGGCATTGCCGCCCGCCGCGGAAGATACGGAGCCTACCTCCATCATGACCGCGTGAATCGCAAGCTTCGCGCCCGTCGCGGCGCCCGGCTGGCGGCGATCACGAGCGGTGGCGCAATTCCAGAAACTGCTTTGTTCAGTGTTGTCGCCGAACCCGAAGGCGTCGCGATCGGCACGCTGGATGAGGACTTTGCGGTCGAGAGCAACGCCGGAGACATCGTGCTGCTCGGCAATAGTTCGTGGCGAATTCGCCGCGTTGAGGGCAAGTCGGGCCGAGTGCTGGTGGAAGATGCGCACGGCGCGCCGCCGACGGTTCCGTTCTGGCTGGGCGAAGCTCCGGCGCGCACGCAGGAGCTTTCTGTTCACTTGGCCGAGTTGCGTCGCGAGATCAGCGAACGGCTTGCCGGGGTTTCGCCGCTTTGCGCGTCAATATCAGCTGCTCAACCCGGTTCGACCACGAAGGACACGAGGGAGCACGAAGGACAAATCAAATCCACGGTCGCGTGGTTGCAGGCAGAATGCGGTCTCGATGAATCCGGCGCCCGTCAAGCCATCCAGTACATTCTCGAAGGCCGCGCCGTTCTCGGTACGGTTCCCACGCAAAGCACGATCATCGCCGAACGCTTCTTCGACGAAGGTGGCGGCATGCAACTTGTCATCCATGCCCCGTTTGGCGCGCGCATCAACAAAGCCTGGGGACTCGCCCTGCGAAAGCGTTTCTGCCGCAGCTTCAATTTCGAGTTGCAAGCGGCCGCGACGGATAATGGCTTGAACATCGCTCTAGCCGAGCAGCACAGCTTTCCGCTGGCCGACGTTTTTCATTTCTTGAACGCGGAAACCGTGCAGCCGGTGCTCGAGCAGGCTGCACTGGCGTCTCCGATCTTCGGCACGCGCTGGCGTTGGGATGCCAATCGTTCTCTCGCCCTGCTGCGGTTCCAGGGTGGAAAGAAAGTTCCACCGCAAATTCAGCGCATTCGCTCGGATGATTTGCTGGCCTCCGTATTCCCTGACGTTGCCGCCTGCCAGGAGAACATCGAAGGCGACATTCAGATCCCTGACCATCCTTTGGTGAAGGAAGTTATGAAAGACGTCCTCACCGAGGCCATGGACGTTGAGGGAGTGAAGGAAATTCTGCGCGGAATGGAGGACGGGCGGATTCGCTGCGTTGCCGTGGACACGCCGGTGCCATCGCAGTTTTCGCATGAGATTTTGAATGCGAACCCCTACGCGTATCTCGACGATGCCCCGCTCGAAGAGCGGCGCGCGAGAGCGGTCGAGATGCGCCGAATCCTGCCTGAATCAGTTTTAGAAGAAGTAGGCAAACTCGACCGTGCCGCGATCGAGCAGGTACGTGCT
>DATIYR010000027.1:0-7661 GCA_035517535.1 Terriglobales bacterium | reverse complement strand
AACACTGATGCGGACGATATTGCTGCGCCGTGATGGAGATGTGGCATGGCCATTCTTCTAGGGCTGCGAACCAGAAGGTTTGTCGTCCTTGAGCGCGACATCGCGTGAAGCGTCGCGCGCTGGCGCTTGCCCCTTGGGATGCAGAGTCTCGAGGAAAGCTACAAGTGCGGTCGTTTCTGCCGGACTCAAATTCTTGCCGTAGGCCGGCATGTTGCCGCCGCCTTGAATCACCTGCCGGATAAGCTGGTCTTGCGTCAGGCGCACCGCGACGCTGTCGAGGGCTGGGCCTCTTTGGCCGCCAGTTTCCCCGAGAGAATGACAATTGCGGCACTGCTTCACCTGAAAAACTAATGCTCCTTGTCGCTCGAGCGCTGTCGTGCCATGAATGAACTTGACCGGAACTGGATCACCGCTCCAGGCATTCATGTGCGGGCTCCAGGGCGTGAAGCCGGCGAGATGAGTGAAAGTCCCGAGCGTGATTGCAATCATGAGCACTGTCAGAACTGCTATTGGACGGCGCTTCCAGCTCTTTTCACCTTCACCCGAGAGAAATGGAAGAAATATCAGAACGCCGATCACGATAACTGGGCCGATCAGAAGTGCCGGCGTTTCGAGCGACGGCGGAAGCAGAGAGAGCAACGCATAAAGCCACAGGAAAAAATAATCTGGCTTCGGCACCGTTTGGATGATCGTCGGATCTGGCCGACCGGTCGGACCAAATGGACCGAAGTAATACGCACAGGCTGCGACGGCAAGAATGATGAAAGCCGCAAAGAACATGTCTTTCCATGCGCCATAAGAGAAGAAGGGGGCGCCGTCCTTCTTGACTAACTCGTGGTACTCGCTGATGTAGGTCGCTCGTTTTACGATGCGCCCCGGCATCGGCCACTCGTTGATCCCAAGTCTCAACACCATCAACACATGCAGGCAGACGAAGCCGATCAGGAGTCCCGGAATCACGAACACATGCAGAGCGAAAAATCGAGACAGTGTTGCGCCGGCGATAATCGGGCCGCCCAGCATTAACTTCACGATCGCCGGCCCGAGTACGGGAACACGGCTTGCGATCGACGCGCCGATTCCCAGTCCCCAATACGCGTCCTGATCGAAGCGAAGTACCTGGCCGGTAAAGGCCATGCCCAGCGTCATCAACAACAGAAAGACGCCTAGTATCCACGTCAACTCGCGAGGAAACTTGTAGGCGCCGAAAAGAAAAACCTGCACCATGTGGATGAGGACAATCGCGACCATGAAATTGGAGCCCCACCCATGCATCGCGCGAATGAACCAGCCGAGTGTGATGCTGTGGTTCAGAGCTTGCAGGCTGCTCCACGCTTCGGCGCCCGAAGGCACATAAACAAAGGCAAGCAGAATTCCCGTCACAATTTGCAGGATGAAGACCGTCATGGCGGCGCTGCCGAAAACGTACCACCAGCTGGAAGTGTTTCGCGGGATCGGATGCTCTGCTGCCTCACGAATCGGGGCCGCGATTTGCAGCCGCCGGTCGAACCATTCGCCAATGTTTATGAGCTGGGTTTTTAAGCGCATGATGGTTTCTCTTCGGTCAGTTCTGCTATCGCTGCTCCCGGCGTGGGCAACTCACCCGCCTGAATGGTGATCACGCCGTTCTCAACTTTGTATGGATACTCGAAAAGCCCACGCTCCGGCGGTCCTGAGGCGCGCGAACCATCGCGGTAGTACACTCCACCGTGGCACGGACACATGAACAAACCCGATTGCGCGAACCAACGAACGGGACAGCCCAAGTGCGCGCAATTGATCGCGAAGACCTGAAACTGATCGCCTGCGATGTGCCGCACCCAGCAAGGGGTGTCGGCGGTTGCGCCGTCGGTGGGCATCACATAGGGATTGCGAAAAGTCGCAAGCCGTGTTTCGCCCTCAGGAAAATCTGCGACCTTGCCGAGTTGCACCCACGACAGATAACCAT
This sequence comes from Terriglobales bacterium, assembly GCA_035517535.1. Lineage (GTDB taxonomy): Bacteria > Acidobacteriota > Terriglobia > Terriglobales > Acidobacteriaceae > Gp1-AA145. Next base: position 5,713 of record DATIYR010000027.1, on the reverse strand, counting down.
TGCCGCGGCCGCGTGTAATTGACGAGAAAAGAAATCCGACAACTGGCACGGCGACCACAGCCGCCGCCAGTCCGTTGAACAGAATCCCTAATTTCATGAAAAATCCGCGGCGTGACATCACATTTTCGGCGGACGCGGCGAGAATAGGTTTCGTCGACATCATCTTGCTCCTAATGCTTTTCGTAGTTCGCGGCGGAATAGGGCTGGCCGGGGTTTTGCACGCGACGCGATGCGAGCCAGGCAACTACATCTGTAATTTCCTGGTCGGACATCGGCTTTCCCGGCACGTTGTTGCGCCAGTCGGGAGCGCCCAATTCCGGACGGCCGGTGATCACCATCGTGCGCAATTCCTGATCAGTGAGCAGCGCGAGGAATGAATCGTTTGTAATGGCACTGCCTTTCGATCCGCCTTGGCCTTCGGGACCATGACAGGATGCGCAATATGTTGCGTAAACCAGCAGGCCGTTTGCTGCATTACCGGCAGTTTTTGCCGTATACGAAGGCGGATTCGTCCCGTCGAGAATTCCAGCGCGGGCCCAATGAGAAAATATCCCGTTCGCGATCGAATCGACCTGTTTATCTGTCAGCATGCCGCCCGCACTCTGCGCGAAGGCCGCCATTGATGTGCCACGAACGCCGTTCGCAATCACGTTGCGGAGAGTGCTCTTATCAATAATTGCGAGATAAACCGGACTCGCCAGTTCGATCGCGGCTCCGTTTCGGCCGTCCGCGCCGTGGCAGGCGGCGCAGTTTTGTGCGTAGAGCGTCGAGAAATCGGTGACATCACTCGGCGCCAGGACCTCGGAATTTTCGTTTGGCCGTCCGGGCGGAGAGCTACAGGCTGTGAGGAACAGCGTGCTGAGGGCCGCCAATCCGAACAAATGTCGCAATGAGCTCATTGCCCCTCTCCGCGAGTGCGCATAATTCCCGGCGCCTCTACTCCCGCGCGCATGGCGAATGGAAGATTCTCATGGGTCAGCATCCGCGATTGGCGAACAACCACCAACCCCGCCACCAGTCCGAAAGCCACTTGCGAAGCGACAAACCAGTACCAGTTGATGTGGCTTTCTAACATTGGATTGAGCAGGCCAAGCATTGAATAAATTAACCCCGACCAAAGCACGGGAGCGATCAATCCGCCGAGTACGATCGGCCGCCGCGTAAACATTGGCAGCATGGCGCCATAGAGCAGGCCAACCGTTATTGATATGAGACCGTGCAGTCCCAGAGCGATCAGGAAACTATCGAGATGAAAAGAGTTCAGCTCCGCCGGGCCCATCTTCAATGATTGCGCGTAAACACTCGCGGCAAGAAGGTTGATGGGATACCAGATGCTTCCGATTTTGATTACACCGTAAGCACAGGCCAGCACTGCCATGGCAACGCTCCCTGCTAATCCACCTTTCACACCAGCCGAGATTGGGTAGGTCCGAACGGGAAGCCAGGCGCGTACCTGGTCTGAGATCGGGAGTCGGTCTACGACCCGGCGCTCCGTCGACGCGACAAAATCGTCCCGAACCACCGGCACGGCTATTTCGTGCTCGCGCGGGAAAACTTCGCGGAACCAGCCCACAGACCCTGCCAATGCGAGTACAGCGCCAAGAAGGGTGACGGACATGCTGGTTACCAGCCCCGCGAATAGCAACGTAAGCCCGAATGCAAGCGCAAAAGGCCACGCCGTGGGCGCGGGTGATTCAATTTCCCGTGGAGTTCCGCGATGCTGTTCGAGTTTTTCCGCCGCTGTCGTTGCTGTCATCGCTTTTCCTCAGCGTCCCACGATGTAAACCACGGTGAAAACCACGATCCACACGGCATCGACGAAGTGCCAGTAGAGCGAGAGCACATCGATGCGACGTGATTGCTCCGCGTCGATGCGCCCCGCCAAACCGAAGATCAGAACAACCGAGAGCATGATCAGGCCAGCGGTGACGTGAAACGCGTGCAGGCCAACCAATGAGTAATACGTCGTCCCAAAGAGATTGGTAGAGATCGTCAGGCCATGGTCATAAATGAGCCGGTGCCATTCCCGGCCAGTGCCAAACAGAAACAGGCCGCCGAGAACTATCGTGAGCGACCACAAGACGAGAAACATGGAGCGATTGTTCCGTTCAAGGAACCTGCCGGCAAAGTGGACTGTGATGCTACTGGACAATAAACAGATCGTGAAAAAAATCGGAACTTCCAACACTTCACTTGGAGTCGGCCCGGTGAGGCTCTTCCCTATGTAAAAGAGATACGCGACAACAAAAATGGTGAAGATCGAGGACTCCGCAATGATAAGGCAGGCCATTCCGATCCTACCCCGGTTGGGAAGAGTCCAGGGCTGCGGGATTCCGACTAAAGGTGCTTCAGCTGCGCTCATTGTTTTCTACCGTCACTCATATTGGCTGTCTGGATCTTCCGGATGTTTCAGGTCCCACAAGGGACGACGGCTCGCCACCACCGGAACCGTTGCAAAGTTGTAGGCTGGCGGTGGTGAGCTGGTGGACCACTCGAGCGTCCATGCATCCCACGGATCGTTTCCTGCTTTGGCTCCGTTGAAATAAGAACTGATGAGGTTCCACACGAACACCAGAATTGCGATTGCCTGAATGAACGCGCCGATCGAAATGATGAGGTTCAAAGTGTCCCAGCCACGATCAGGCTCATACGTGTAGATCCGGCGCGGCATCCCGAGCAGTCCCGGAATGTGCATAACGTCGAAGGTCAGATGGAAGCCGATCAGGAAAAGCCAGAAGTGCCACTTGCCCAGGGTTTCACTGAGCATGCGGCCGGTTATCTTTGGGTACCAGTAATAAAAAGCGCCAAAGAGGGCAAACAGAATTCCACCTACAATCACGTAGTGAAAATGCGCTACGACAAAATAGGACAGACTGAGTTGCCAATCGACAGGCGCAGCCGCTTGTATGATGCCGGTGAGACCTGCGATTAAGAACTGAAACAGAAAGCCTATGCAGAACAGCATTGGCACCTTGAAATGAATCCTTCCGCCCCACATGGTGCCAATCCAGTTGAAGATTTTGATTCCCGTAGGCACACCGACAGCCATCGTAGTTATTGCGAAGAAGCTATTGGCATACGAGTTCATGCCGACCGTAAACATGTGGTGGGCCCACACGCTCAAACTCACAAACCCGATAGCGATGCTCGCCGCTACCATCACCGGATACCCGAAAATTGGTTTACGCGAAAAAACGGGAATAATTTCCGATAAAAAACCAAAAGCTGGAATGACCAATACGTAAACTTCTGGATGGCCAAAGATCCAGAAGAAGTGCATCCAGAGAACAGCCGAGCCACCGGCCTGAGCGTCGAAGAAGTGCCCGCCCAGATAGCGATCGATCAGCAGCATGATTTGGGCCGCGGAGAGCGGGGTGATCGCGATGAGAACCATGCTGCCCATCACAAGGTACAGCCACACCTGCAGAGGCATGCGGTTGAGCTTCATGCCCGGGCATCTCAGGCAAAGAATGGTCGCAATAATGTTGATCGCGGTTCCGATGCTGCCAAAGCCCGAAACCAGGAGCGCAAGCGTCCAATAGTCTGAGCTATGCCCAGGTGAGAACGCGCGCGCGGTTAAAGGTGCGTACGCCCACCACCCGATATCGGGCGCATTTCCCGCTCCGTAGAGTCCGCTTCCTCCAACAAAACTGAAGTAGAGCAGTAAACCGCCAAATGCCGACAGCCAGAAGCTGAAGGCGTTCAGACGCGGAAACGCCATGTCGCGCGCACCAATCATCAACGGCACAAGGTAGTTGGCAAATCCGAACAGAACCGGCATCACCACGAAAAAGATCATGGTTGTGCCATGCATGGTGAACATGCGGTTGAACACTTGCGGAGAGACAAAATCGTTGTGCGAATGCATCAACTGGATGCGGATGATCAGCGCCTCAACCCCGCCCAGCAGGAGGAAGACCAACGCATAAACGATGTAGAGAATACCGAGCCGCTTGTGATCGACAGTGGTGACCCACTCATGCAGCAGATCGACCCATGGTTTCTCTCGAACTTGTGGCGCGGGAATTGAGATCGCGTCGGATGCCATAGCTGGTCTCTAAAGTCCTCTAGTGAAGCGTCTCCATGTACTTCACGACCTCGTCGAGATTCGCGTCGCTTAATTTCATTGCCGGCATCAGCGAACCAGGCTTGATCGCGTTCGGGTCTTCGATCCATAGCCGAAGATTCTGCGGCGTATTCTCGGCCGCACCGGCAGCTATGGTCGCGCGGCTCATTAAATGCGTCAGGTCGGGACCGAAGCGCCCATCGGCTGCGGTTCCTGAAACCGTGTGGCAGTTGATGCAAGCAGTGTGCTCGAAGATCTGTCTCCCCGCCGCAGCGCTTGCGTCCTGAACTGCGGGTTGTTGCTGGCTGCGAACCCACGCCGCAAAGTCTTGCTGACTATCGACTGAGACGCGCAGCAGCATCTTGCCGTGCTGGGTTCCGCAATACTGTGCGCACTGGCCAAGAAACACGCCCGTGCGCTGCGGATCCATCCACATGCGGTTGGGGTGGTTGGGGATTAGGTCCGTCTTGCCCGCAAGCTCAGGCACCCAGAAGCTGTGGTCGGTGTCAGCCGAAAGCAATCGCAGGAATGTCGGCGTGGGATGAGTCGGGTCGCTCACTGGTATGTGCAACTCGTTTGCGGTGACGATGCCGAGCTTCGGGTAGCGGAACTCCCACCAATATTGGTGGCCGATCACGGTGACCTCTACAGCACCCGGCGGTTCGGGAGCGTCTTGAATCGCGTGGATCACTCGTGCAGTGGCCAGGAACAGAACGATAACAATCAGAACCGGAATGATCGTCCAGGCGAGTTCGATCTGGGTGCTTCCATACACCTGGGCAGGCTCACTGTGCGCATTCGCGGAGGTGGCGCGGAATTTTGAAATTGAAACGATGATGAGGGTGACGACAACTACGAATATGAGCCCGGTAATGCTCAGGACAAATAGCGACAGATGAAGGATCGACCTTGCCGGCGTAGATTGAGGTGCAAAGATATTTGTACCGGTTGCAGAGGTTTCTGCAGCGGCAGCCGTTGCTATGTAGCAGAAGAAGAACACGGCTGAGAGGGTTGCAATCCTGACGATCGAGTTTTTCACCTCTTTAGACATTCTTGCGTCCGGCTGCCTTGGCTTCCCATGTCCGTTCTTCCACGACACAGGTCAATTTATACGTCGTGCCCGTTGCGCTGTAAATGACCGCAACCTTTACCGCCATTCGTTGCTCTGGGTGACTGTGAGCTGTCTCGATCCGACGACAAACATGATTGCATTTGCGGTTCCAGCGCGCGGATAGGTCAGAGATCGATATAACTACAACCAGACAAATAAGTTTTAAGCTAAGCCGCGGGATCAAATAATGATTATTCCGCGGATAAAGGTCTTGATCGTGTGACAAAAAACTGGCAGGTGACAGTCAGTGTATAGAAGTCGAGCGTTTCAGTAGTGTTAAAGGCCAAAAAAATCGTGTTACCTGCAGAACTAAGGATCTGAGTTCGTTGGAAATCGGAGTGCTCCACACCACAGACGCAATAGAGAAGGAGTTGAATGGAATTCACGCGCCAGGCCGGAGCTGCCGTAATGCTGGTGGTTTTGACTCTGTGGCTTCAATGCGCCGGGATGGCTCTGCTTATCGACTGGGCCAGAAACAGCCTCGCGAAAGGCTTAAGGGCGTTTACCCGTTGGCGCTCCGCCATGCTGATGATTCG
>DATIYR010000026.1:0-4096 GCA_035517535.1 Terriglobales bacterium | reverse complement strand
CCTTTACATTTTTTGACAGCTCCCGGCTCGAATGCCCGCTAACCTAAGTAGGTGCTTACCCCGTAAGTACTTGTACTCTCAGAATTTCTGCGGCAGGCGTGAAAAGTGAGAGAATAAGCTGGAACTGCCCGACTGCCGCATCACATAATTGACCGATGCCCCTGACCCAAATTCCGTCATTGCAGGACCCGCCGCCTGCCCCGGGGCCGTCCGGCTCTGACCCGAATCAACTGGAACTCGAGCTTTACAAGCCCGATGAGTGGGAAACCGCGTACCGCGAAATGCACGATTTCCCCACCCTGCTCATCCAGGCGCAGGATGATCTAGCGCGCTCGCGCAAGCGTGAAGCATTCTGGATGTCGCTGTTCGCGCACGCCATTCTTTTATTGTTGATCCTGCATCCCCCGGATTTCGCAAAATATTGGTTCAAACGCTCAGTGATGCTCATAAAGCCGGTGCAGAATCGTGAACTGACTTTCGTCGAAGCTCCGCCCGACAATCTGAAAGTTAAGCGCCCGGACACCAACAAAATCTCCGATAAGGACCGAATTGCCTCAACCAAGCAGCCGCAGCTCAATCGTGAGGAACTGAAGAAACTGCTCGACGCTTCACGCGCGGGCCGCCCAAATCCTCCCGCAGCAAAACCTGAGCCACAGCAACAAGCGCAGCAGGCCATGGCGCAACCTGCGCAACCTCAGCCGCAACAACAGCCGCCGCCGCCGGCCAATCAAGAGGCCAGGCTGCAGCCGCCGGCAGTGAATCCGCGATCTTTATTTAAGACAGGGCCAATGTCGGCCAGCCGCATCATTCAGCAGGCTGAAAATGCTGCCGCCGCCCACCGAGAGTACGGCGGCGATGACGGCGATCTCGGCCTGGGGCAGCGGCAAAGAACCACCCGCATGGGCCCGGAGATTCTCAGCGATACGATGGGGGTCGATTTCGGGCCTTATCTTGCCATCGTGGTGCAAGAAGTGAAACGCAACTGGTACAACCTGATGCCGGAATCGGCGTCATTGGGAAAGAGAGGCGTGGTTTCACTTCAATTTTCGATTCTCAAAAACGGCGAGGTTGCCGGATTGCAATACGTCAGCGGATCGGGCGACGTGTCGCTGGACCGGGCCGCCTACGGAGGAATCACCTCATCCGTCCCGTTTCCGCCGCTTCCTTCTGAATTCACCGGTCCGAACCTGACGCTTCGTTTTACCTTCTTCTACAACCTGAATACGGACGGGACGCCGCTACAGTAGAGATCAGTGGCGATTCATTCTTATGTCCAACTTTGCACGACCGTGGAAGTGCGACGCTTTAGCGCCGCGTGGGCATCGGTTCAAGATGGGGCTTTAGCCTCAGCCGAATACACCATCCTGATCAGCGTTCTCTCCGCGAACGGCACATACAACAGAGCCGCCGTCGCCGCGAATGCCGCCCCGAATCCGATTCGATTCAAAATTAAGAACGGAGCAATGGCCCAGAGCTCATCAAGCACTAAAAGTGGGATGAAAAGTTTGCGGAATTTTTCGCCGAGAAGCACGTAATCGAAGCCGACGCCCGAAAGAAGATAAAAGCGAACCGGAATACCCATTCCGGCCGTGACCAGCACAATTATGAGGATCAGAGAAGAGCCGGCGTCGCTCCATGAAACCCGGTCCACGCCTTGCCAATGAAACAGGGCTTCGACGTAGAAAACTAGATACATCACCTGAATCAGCGCGAACAGGGAACGAGTAATGCCGCGATGGGCTGACGGAAGTTCTTGCAGAACCGCGGAAGCTTGCGCCTTAACAGGCGGCTTCGCATCAACTGAGCGCTCCTGCCACTGCACCTCAGCCAGAAAGCGATATCCGCGGCGTGCCAGGGTTTCCACAAATCGCGGACTGCTGGCCGAATCGCCGAGCGCTTCGCGAATTTTGTTCACCGCTGTGTTCAGACTGTGATCGAAATCGACAAAAGTATCCGCCGCCCACAGCTTTTGCCGAAGCTCTTCCCTGCTGACTACTTCTCCCGCGCGCTCAAGCAGAATTGCGAGCACGGCGAATGGCTGGTCCTGCAAGCGGAAACGACGACCGCTTTTGCGAAGCTCGCGCGCACCGAAATCGGCTTCAAACACGCCAAAGCGCGCAATTCCAGACTTCTTTCCAATCTCGGGCGACGGCGCCGACACGTCGGCTAGTCTAACATCGGTTCATCTGCTCAATTACGCCGCATTCACTTCGCCGAGGCCGTTGCCGCCGGCTGAAATCCCGGCTCGCCAAATTGCCAGAATAAGAAAGAGATTTCGTCGGCCAATTCGGCGTCGCGCTGCGACTTGGTGGTGCCAAAGCCATGTCCCGCGTCGTACTCAACCCGCAAGAGTATCGGTTTGCCGCTGCTGGTCGAGGCCTGCAAGCGCGCGGTCATCTTCGCTGCCTGCCATGGCGCTACTCGCGGATCGTTAACGCCTGTGGTTAAAAGCACAGCCGGATACGGCGTATCCGGTTTTACATGCTGATACGCGTCCATCGCATACAAGCCTTTGAATCCGTCCGGATCTTTGACGGTGCCGAATTCAGGAATATTTGCCGGGCCGCTTTCCATCAGTTCAGAGCGCAGCGAATCGGAGTCACCAACGCGGTCAAGCGCTGCTGCAAACAAATCCGGCCGCTGGGTAATCGCGCCGCCAATCGTAATTCCGCCGGCGCTGGTGCCCTCGCCTGCCAGCTTCGCAGGCGATGTGTATTTGTTTTCGATCAGGTACTCAGCGCAGGCGATGAAGTCGTCAATCGTGTGCTGCTTCGTCAGCTTGCGTCCGGCATTGTGCCAATCTTCACCGTACTCGCCGCCTCCGCGCACGTGCGCCACTGCGAACACGCCACCGCGTTCAAGAAACGCCAGCCACGTCGGGCGGAAAGTTGGATCCAGCGTAAGACCGTACGAGCCGTAACCCTCAAGCCAGGTCGGATTCGATCCATCCATTTTTATATCGCGGCGATGAATGATGGAGAGCGGCACCATGGTCCCGTCGGCGCTTTTGGCCTTCACTTCTTCTGAGACAATCGAAGAAAAATCCACCGGGACTGGCGGAACAATGTGCGTGTCTTCCAGCTTCCCCGATTTCGCGTCCAGCGCATACCACAGCGGCGGCTTCGTCCAGCTGACCAGTTCCAGCCATGCGCCTGATTCGGTCGGGTTCGCGACCAGCGACTGTATCGCACCCTCGAACGGCAAATTGACAGCGTCGATGCTTCCCGAGTCGTACGACAGTCGGCGCAACTTGCCGATTCCGCCATCGAGGTCCTGAACGTAAAGCCCATCAGCCGCAGCCGCGATGTTCACGATGACAGCCTCACTCGGCGGTACCACAACCGAGGCGCTAGCGAGATCGGGGTGGGAAAGACTGGTCTCCAGCACTTTGTAACGTGATGCGTCCTTGTGCGACAGGAGGAAAAGACTATCGCCGTGGAGGTCGAGATTGGTGATGTCTTCACTATCATCCGCAACTTTTTTCCATGTGGTGCTGGCCGTGGGCTGGTCAGAAAAGGGAGCCACGTAAACATCTTTCTCGTTTTTCACGCCATGAATCACAAGTCCGACCAGCGCCTTCGGCGCCGCCGGCGAATAAATGAGCACCGGGAAATCATCTTCCGTCACCTTCACACCCGTGCCGAAGTCGTAGCCGAACACCTGCGGATCTTTTTCGGGATCGCTGCCGAGCGTGTGCCGGTAGACCCGCAGCTTTTGATACTTCGCCGTCGGTGGGTCGTTCGGCCCGAGCTTTTGCAGGCGGGTGAAGAAAAATGAACGGTTGCCCGGCAGCCAGGTGGGAGAACCGAATTCCGCGCGATCGATCACATCGGGCAGAGCTTTGCCGGTCGCGGTTTCCAGAATGTGAAGCACGCTGTTTTCTGATCCCCCCGGTGAAATGCCATAACCGACATACTTACCGTCGAGCGAAGGCTGGAAATAGTCGATTGCCAAATGCTTGCCGTCAGCGGTGGTGAGTTTTTCCGGATCGACCAGCAAGCGCTCTGGGGCGGTGATCGTGTCGCGAACGTAAAGCTTGCGATTGTCGGAGCCCGGTTCGGTCTTGAGATAAAAATAATGTCCGCCCCACACCTGC
>DATIYR010000025.1:0-19467 GCA_035517535.1 Terriglobales bacterium | reverse complement strand
GAAGATCGCAAGAGCGGCGTGATCACAATCTCCGTAACCGACCACGATCGCAAACGCGCGCAGCAGATGGCAGAGGCGTACGTAGAAGCACTGAATGGTCTAGTCGCCAAGGTTTCCACCTCTTCCGCCCGTCGCGAGCGCATATTTCTCGAAGGACGGCTGAAAACGGTCAAGCAGAACCTCGACGATGCCGCGAAACAATTCAGTGAATACTCCAGCAAGAACGGCACGCTCGATGTGCCATCGCAGGGCCGCGCCATGCTCGAAAGCGAAGCCAGCCTCGAAGGGCAATTGATCGCCAGTGAGTCCGAACTCGAGGGCCTGCAGCAAATTTATACAGACAGCAATATCCGCATTCGCACGCTGCGCGGCCAGATCGCCGGACTCAAACAGCAGATCGAAAACATGAGCGGCAATAAGGCGAATCTGGGTTCAGAGCAAGCGGAGATTACCGGTGATTTCCCCTCCATTCGCAAACTGCCGCTGGTCGGGGTGCAGTGGGCCAATCTTTACCGCCAGGCAAAAATTCAGGAGACCGTGTACGAACTTCTGACCCAGGAATATGAATTCGCCAAGGTGCAGGAAGCGAAAGAAATCCCCACCGTCAATGTGCTCGATGCTCCGCTGCTGCCGGAAAGAAAATCTTTCCCTCCACGCACTCTCATTGTCGTAATGGGCACGCTCTTCGCCTTCTGCCTGGCTTCGACGGTCATTATTGGCGCGGAGACGTGGAGGCAAAGCCAGTCGCCGGAGAAGCAACTCGCCACAGAGATCTGGTCGCAGATCTCCGCCGATTCGAAATCGAAAGTCGTCGCCCACCAGGTCTGGACGAAGCTCACGGGGCGTAACGGATCAACCAGGAAAACAGCGTAATCAGATTCTCTCGGCGAGATTTGTGGATTTACTCGGCGTTCCGCGCGGTTAAGAGCTCTTAAAAAGATTTTAGCCGCCGGCGCGGAGCCAAGATCGCGGAGAAAAGCGAGAGCAGGTTAAGGAAGGCTTCTATGGCGCGAAAAGCACTCATCACAGGTATCACAGGGCAAGACGGCTCATATCTCGCCGATTTTCTTCTCGAAAAGGGTTACGCGGTTTATGGTTTAGTCCGACGCAGCAGCACCATCAACTTCGAACGCATTGCGCATCTGCAGGACCGAGTCGAACTGATCCCCGGCGATCTGCTCGACCAGAGTTCACTTTTGTCCGCGCTTGATAAATCCGAGCCCGACGAAGTCTACAATCTGGCAGCACAATCCTTCGTCCCCACATCCTGGAGCCAGCCTGTCCTTACCGGCGAGTTTACCGCGCTCGGCGTGACCCGCATGCTGGAGGCGGTTCGCGTCGTGAATCCAGCAATCCGCTTTTATCAGGCTTCTTCGAGCGAAATGTTCGGCAAAGCTGAAGAGTCGCCGCAAACTGAGCGCACGCGGTTCTATCCGCGCAGCCCATACGGCGTGGCCAAACTTTATGGCCACTGGATTACCGTAAACGCGCGCGAAAGCTACAACCTCTTTGCCTGCTCCGGAATTTTGTTCAATCACGAATCGCCGCGGCGTGGCATTGAATTTGTTACGCGCAAAGTAAGCCATGGGGTCGCGCGCATCAAGCTTGGCCTCGACCGCAAGCTTCGCATGGGCAATCTTGACGTGGAACGCGACTGGGGATTCGCCGGCGACTACGTTCGCGCCATGTGGCTGATGCTTCAACAGGACGAACCTGACGACTACGTCATCGCGACCGGCACTACGCACAGCGTACGTCGTCTGGTCGAACTCGCGTTCGCGCGCGCGGGTCTGGATTACCGCCAGCACATCGAGGTCGATCCCAGTTTGTTGCGCCCCGCTGAGGTCTATCATCTTCGCGGCGACTTCACCAAGGCCCGGCTGCGCCTCGGGTGGGCGCCCAGCATGAGCTTCGAACAGCTAGTCGCGTGCATGGTGGATAACGATATCCATCTGCTCGCGAAGAATATGCCGGCTTCAACCCTGTCAGCAGCTTAGGTCAATACCGTGAATCGAGCGCTCATTACTGGCGGAACGGGATTCGTAGGCAAACATCTCGTTCCATTTCTCCAGCAACGCGGCTCGCAAGTCGCGGTGCTAGCGCAAGCCTGCTGCGTTGATATTGCGAACGTTAACTGGTACGAAGCTGATATTCGTGACGAGCAGGCCGTGCGTTCTGCCGTGCGTGACTTCAAGCCAGCTCACATTTATCACCTGGCGGCGATTTCGGCGGTTGATTTTTCCTGGAACAACCCGCGCCTCACGTACGAAGTAAATGTCTTCGGCACCCTGAACGTAATCCAGGCTGCAATAAACTTGCCCACCCCAGTGCGAATCCTGAACGTCAGCACGGCGCAAGTGTATGCTCCCAGTTCATTGGCCTTGACCGAGACTTCTTCGCTAAACCCCGAGAATCCTTACGCTGCCAGCAAGGCCATGGCCGAATTTTTGCGAGTGCAATTTCGAAAATCATCCAAGGGTGGCGTGATCACTGCTCGCTCTTTTAATCACACAGGTCCAGGTCAGTCTACCGATTTCGTTCTCTCCTCGATGGCAAAGCAGTTTGCGGAAATCGAAGCCGGTCTACGTGACCCAAAGCTCGTGATGGGTAATGTCCACGTGAAGCGCGATTTCACCGATGTCCGGGACGTGGTCGAAGCTTATGCTCTTCTGCTCGAAAAAGGTGAAGTAAACGAAAGCTACAACGTGTGCAGCGGCCGCGCACGGTCGATCGAAGAGCTTATTCGGGAATTCGAATCACTTACCGGAATCCAGGTAGAAATCCAAACTGATCCCAATCGGCAGCGAATTGGAGAAAATGATTTTGTCTGCGGCAGTCTCGAAAAGATCAAAGCCACCACGGGTTGGGAGCCAAAGATCCCCTTGCGGAGCACTCTGCACGATGTGCTCTCGTACTGGCGCACCGTAGTTCGTGAAAACAACGCGCGCTCCGCTTGCCGAGAATCGGACGAGTCCGTCCACGCTTTTCACCTGCAAGCGAAATAATTCTGTTGCAGTCGATTCCCGCCTCCTGCCATGAAAATTGCTTTCGATCTGCGCCGCATCGGCAATCCGGGAATTGGGCGGTATATGAAATGCCTGGTTGAAGCAATTCTCAAGCAGCGAACCGAACATGAATATCTTCTCCTGCTCCCGCTGAACCATCCAGAAATTTCAAACTCAAACTTTGCAAACGTCACGCGAGTCTTCCCGCGTTCACCTTACTATTCCATTCGCGAGCAGATCGAACTCCCTCGCATCCTTCGCGAACAAAAAGTCGATCTGCTGCACTCTCCGCATTTCCTTTTGCCGCTCTCGCGGCCATGCCCGGCAGTAGTCACAATTCACGACGTGATTTATCTTGCCTGCCCTGAGGACCTTCCCTCGCGCCTGGGCCGCGCTTACTACACGGCCATGATGCATGCCTCAGCGCGAATGGCGAAAAGGATCATTACTGACTCGGAATTCTCGAAAAACGAAATCGTTCGCTATCTCCATGTTGATCCAGAAAAAATAGCAGTTATTTATCCCGCCGTAGACGCTCGCTTTCAGGAATCGTGCGAACCAGCATTTCTGGAATCAATACTGAGGAAGCACTCCATCGATCGCGATTACATTTTCTACACCGGCATTTATAAGCCCAGAAAAAATCACGAAGGCCTTCTTCGAGCCTTCAACGTGTTTCTCTCGTCCGGGCTTGACGCGAAACTCGTAATCTCCGGCCCAATCGGCGACGGAGAACGGCAGTTACGAGCCCTCGCTAGCACGTTCGGAATTTCCGAGCGCGTCATCTTCACGGGTTTCGTAGACGATGACGAGTTACATGCTCTCTACTCCGGTGCTCGCGTTTACGCCTGCCCGTCGCTCTACGAAGGTTTCGGCTTCACCGTTCTCGAAGCAATGGCATCCGGCATTCCCGTCGTTTGTTCGCGCGCAGCGTCGCTCCCCGAGGTCGGCGGAGACGCGGCGCTTTATGCAGACGCCGAGAACGCAGAGGAATTTGCCAAAGCGCTGCACGCCGTTTTCGCCGATGGGTATCTCCGGCGCGAATTGGTATTTTGCGGAAAGCAAAATCTATCTCGCTTCAGCTGGAAAAGCGCCGCGGAGCTTTGCCTTCAGAACTACGATGCGGTGCTCGGCACGAGCACTTTCCCTTGCCCGGTTGTCGCCTGAGGAATCGACGTTGACCTTCGAGTCCAGCTTGCGTCAGTTGAAGTCGCGCGTCTTCATTTCCCATGGCCGCAGGCCTTATGCGCGCGGATATATCTCATATCGGCAGACAGAACTTCCGCAATACATTCACCGGGAATTCCCAGAAGGGGTTCTTCCCGATCGCTGGGGCATGTGGCTGGACGAGCGCGTGATTGAGTACCCCTGGTTTCTGTCGCGGCTGCCCGACACATCCGGCAGGCTGCTTGATGCCGGCTCCGCTCTCAATCATGACTGCGTTCTATCCCACGAGCGTCTCAGAAATAAAACTCTATCGATTTACACGCTTGCTCCCGAGTCCGAGAGTTACTGCCACCGCGGAATCTCATACCTCTATGGAGACCTGCGTGACTGCTGCTTCCGAGATGAGTACTTCGATTGGATCGTGAGTATTTCCACATTGGAGCATGTCGGATTGGACAACACCCGCCATTACACAAAAGATCGCTCGAAGAATGAATGCTGCCCGGAGTCGCACCTGCAGGCGCTGCGTGAGCTACGACGCGTTCTAAAATCCAGCGGCATTCTATACATAACCCTGCCATATGGGCGCGCCGGCGATCATGGTTGGTTGCAGATATTCGACGCCGAAAAGGTCCAGAAACTCGTAGATGTTTTTCGACCAGGATCTATGCGCGAGAGCTATTACCGATACACGAGCTCAGGTTGGCAGTTATCGTCGCCCGAGGCCTCCCGCGACGCCGGTTACTTCGACATTTCCCAGCCACCTTCTAACACTCCAAAGTTTGCTGCCGCCGAATCTGTCGTGTGCCTCGAGTTAGTGAAGTGAACCCAACCAATAACATCCTCAGTTCACCGCCACTGCCAGCTGCTCCCAAGCGCAGTGTGATTCTCAATAGTCTGTGGAACTTTGCCGGCCAAATCTCGCCCCTTCTGCTGGCCGCGTTCGCGATTCCTGTCCTGATACACGGACTCGGGGTCAATCGCTTCGGAGTGTTAACGCTGGTCTGGATTCTGGTCGGTTATTTCAGCTTTTTCGATCTCGGCATGGGGCGTGCTATTACTAAACTGCTCGCCGAAAAAATCGCACTCAACGATCTCGGGAGTGCCGCCAGCCTCATCTGGACCGCCGCGTTTTCCATGATGCTCCTCGGAATACTATTTGGCGGACTGCTGTTCGTTTTCGCGCCGTACTTGATCAATTCAGTTTTAAAAATTCCTCCCGAATTGCGGCAGGAAACTTTGCATTGCATCCCGTGGCTGGCGGCCAGTGTCCCGTTTGTGACACTCACTTCTGGTCTTCGTGGAACGCTTGAGGCGCAACAAAACTTCGCGGTAGTGAATGCACTTCGCGCCGGACTTGGATTCATCACCTATCTCGCCCCGCTTGCCGTCTTACTCTTTTCGCATAACCTTTTTCCAATCGTGGTCACTTTGGCGTTGGCGCGAATGCTTGGTTGCGTGCTCCATTTTTGGGCTTGCCGGCGCTACGTGCCCACGTTCACATACCGCGTAAAGTGGGAACGGCGTTCGCTGCGGGCGCTGCTCGGATTCGGCAGCTGGATCACCATAAGCAATCTCAGCAGCCCGCTCATGGTGTATTTCGATCGCTTTCTGATCGCTTCCGTTCTCTCCATTTCGGTCGTCGCATACTACACCGCGCCATTCGATGCGGTGACGAAACTGTGGCTGATTCCCGCCGCCCTCGCCGGCGTATTGTTCCCGGCGTTTTCGGAAGCGTTAGCTGTCGAGAATCGAGAGCGCGCCATTTCACTTTATGAGCGCAGCATCGCCAGCACCCTGGCGCTTTTGTTTCCGGTGATTCTTGGCATCGTGCTCTTTGCTCATGAAGGACTTCTGCTGTGGCTTGGCCCGAATTTTGCAAACCGCAGCACCGTGCTGCTGCAGATATTAGCCATAGGAGTTTTTACTAACAGCCTGGCAAATATGCCGTACGCTTTGTTGCAGGCTTGGGGACGACCGGACATAACTGCGAAGCTCCACCTCGTCGAAATTCCTTGTTACTTTGCTCTGCTTTATTGGGGAATTCGGACGCACGGAATCGAAGGCGCAGCGCTCGCGTGGACCATCCGCCTGAGCGTTGAAGCCGCAGTCCTGTTCTTTGTGCTTCGCGGTGTCCTCGCACCGCGGCTGTGGATTACGATGGCAGCGGGGACTGCAGCACTGGTTCTCGCAGTCGGCGTACGCGAACCACTGTTCGAGATCTGCTATTTCATTCCTTCTGTCGCCATTTTTGCCTGGGTAATCTGGCGCTGGACCATGGACGACCTGCTGCGCCTAAGGGTTCTTTCTTTGCTTAAGACCATGCCTGTTCTGAACCGGGCGAATGCCTGAGCATCATCACTGCGATGACGATTTCAAACTGGAGTCATGAGCCGCTCACCATCGCGATCGATACTTGGCCGTTGCTGAGTCAATATCGCAACACCGGAATGTATATATACACCAGGAACTTAGTGTTGCGGTTTCGCGAGATGGCGCTGAAAGACTCCGTTCACGTCACTCCCCTCATCTCCCCTGCTCGAGCAAATGACGCGAACGCATTCGAAGCGAGCACGCGATTTCAGCCGCTCAAAACGAATCTTTTCAGAATCGGCCGGGTATGGCGCTATGGCGGCGCTTGCCTTTCGGCATGGATCAACAGAGCCGACTTGCTGTTTTGCCCATCCGGAACAACGCTTCCCTTCGGAAGCTTCGTGCCAGTGGTTGCGACCATCCACGATCTAACCCCCATCGTTTGTCCCACCTTTCCCAAGCGTATTGCCCGCGGCCTGAAGTTCGCCTTTGCAAACACCGCAAGGTTTTCCCGATCGATCATTACTGATTCGCTCTGCTCAAAGCGTGATCTGATGGAGACTTTTGGATTGCCCGAATCCCGCGTCCACGTTATTTATCTTGGCTGCGACGAGAAGTTGTTTAACGATGTCCCCGTTCTTCCACCTTTGCGAACCAGCGTGCTAAACAAATTCGGACTGCACCGGCCATACATTTTCCACCATGGCACCATCCAGCCAAGGAAAAATCTCAAAAGGCTAATTGAGGCATACCGGATGGCACTGTCGAGGAATCCAAATCTCGAACTCGATCTGGTGCTCGCTGGAGATTTGGGGTGGCAATATGAAGACATCCTGGCCGTAGCGCAGTCAAACCATAGCGCTGGCCGAATCATCTTTAGCGGCCCGGTTGCAGATGAAAATCTTTCTGTCCTTCTGAAGAGTGCGAGCCTGGTTGTTATTCCATCTTTGTACGAAGGTTTTTGCCTGCCTTTGCTGGAAGCGATGGCGTGCAGCGCGCCGACCATCTGCTCCAATTCCTCCTGCCTTCCTGAAATCTCAGGTGGCATTTTGCGTTATTTCGATCCCACTTCCGTCGATGACCTTGCCACCTGCATCGAGCAGGCACTCGAGAGTGCTGAATTGCGTGCGGAACTGTCATCACACGGGAGAAAGCGTGCCGCTCTCTTCAGCTGGCAACGGTGTGCCGAAGAGACCATGGAAGTTCTAAAGTCCGCTGCCCGATCCTGAAGTTGCCGAAGTTTCAATGAGTGTCCTCGCACATAACGACGAATCAGCCATACTGAAAAGAGCACTTGTCGTTAGCGGCATCGCATGCACTTGTGCATTCGCCGGCGTTCTCAGCGCGTTGGGCGTCTCGCTGGTGTTCCTCGGGCTTGTCGCGTTGGCGGTTTTTCTTCTCGTGCTTGCGTATCGCTATCCGCTAACCGGCATGGGCGGATATCTGGCCTTCATGCCCGTTTACACGCTGGCGTTTCTGATCGCAAAGTTTCTTGGCCCATCGTATATCGGTTCACTCGAAGGAGTGGATCGAGTGATACTTCTTCTTTTTGTATTCATTCTCTGGCGAAAGAACGGCGTCAGGCCGGTTGCCCCTGATTGGTTCTTGTTGGGCGCGTTCCTTTTCGCAGCTACAAAGCTGGCTGGAGGAGGAAACCTGATTGCGCTATTCCGCGATTTCAATTTCATCATTGCCTATGCCGCAGGCAGGGTCGCAATTCTGAGCGCCGGTCGCGAGGCGACTTGGGCCAAACGAGCTGTCTGGATCGTTGCGGTCTTGGCTGTAGTGGGCATGTTTGAGGTCTTCATTGTCGGTGAGGCTCCGAGGACGCTGCTCTATTTGGCTGTTGCTCCTGAGGGCACTGACCACGGCGCGCTCAATGCAGCATTCCATGGCGACATGTATACGGGACTGCGCGAGTCTTCCACGATGTTCGGACCGCTGCAGTTTGCTCCCTTGTGCATGGTGGCTTTGATTGTGTGGTGGGTTTACTCACGCAGGTTAATTCCTGGCACAATGATCGCTGCCGGGCTCATCTGCTCGGTTACGCGCTCAGCGTGGGTCGGTACCGCAGGTGCAATCTCTATCCTTTGCGCACTCATGGGCGAGACCAAGCGGCTGCTTCAATTTGCGACGCTCATACTGGCGTTGTTTATCGCCGCAATTCCAATTCTCGGCCTTACCGACTATCTCACCGCCACAAAGACCGGA
Source organism: Terriglobales bacterium (assembly GCA_035517535.1). Classification (GTDB taxonomy): domain Bacteria; phylum Acidobacteriota; class Terriglobia; order Terriglobales; family Acidobacteriaceae; genus Gp1-AA145. The sequence continues at coordinate 10,771 of DATIYR010000025.1, read as the reverse complement.
GAGGATCCTTCCGCCGAAAGTCATCAGGAATCGTTGGTTGACGGATTGACATTCGTGCTACAGCATCCCTTCGGAGTTGGGCTGGGCGATACTGAACACCTCACTGCGGAAGGCGAGCGTGATGCCTACTCCGTCGAGAGCACCTACCTTACGGTCGCAGGGCGCTACGGGCTGCTGATGCTCTTTTGTTTCGTTGGTTTTCTGATCTCCACCGTGCGCCTTTTATGGCCGAAACGTACCCGCCTGGCATACGTTGCCATCGGCGTGGTAGTCGGTTTCGGTACGGTCATGATGTTCGCGTCGCTCCATGACGTCTTCCCCTTAGCCTGCTGGTTGTGGTTTCCAGTCGGTTTGGCTGTTCGCTCCGCTTCAGAGTCGCCGGACCGCACAACCTCGATCGCAGCCGCATAAGAGTGTTCAACATGCGCATTGGATTTGATGCCCGTTGGTATAACCGATCCGGGGTTGGGACCTACGTCAGGGAATTACTGGGAGCCTTTGCACAACGTCATGGCGATTTCGAACTGGTCGTTCTTGAGTCTGCAGATAATCCTGTTCCGCTGCCCAATTCTGCCTCGATTTCGCGGGTTCCCGTTGACGCGGGACGATTTTCAGTTAAAGAGCAGTTCGAAATTCCTGCACTGTGCAAGTCGCGACGGCTCGATCTGCTTCACGTGCCCTACCAATACGGCATGCCCCTGGTACTTCCTTGTCCGCTGGTCATCACCGTGCACGACCTGATTCCATTTCTCTTTCGTACGCGCAAATGGCCGCTCCAATTGACGCTGGCGCAGATGGTCAAGCTTGGATACCGTGCCGCCGTCTTTCGCGCTCATCATGTCATTGCGGATTCACTCACCACCGCGAGAGATCTGCAGACGATACTCGGAGTTTCTCCTGAGCGGATCACTGCCGTGCACTTGGGAACAGACGATGCAATATTTCACCCAAATTCGAGCAATTCGGAATTTCAGCACCTCACCCGGGAATATGGTGTTCGCTTTCCTTACGTTGTAGTGGGCAGCGCAATTAATTGGCGAACCAAAAACCTGCAAACTTCCTTGCAGGCGCTGGCACTGGCAAAGCAAATCTCCGGTATCAATTTTCAAACCGTCGTTTACGGAATCGATGACGGAATTACTGTTCTCACGGAGCGAAATTCTACTTTTGGCCTGGATATTTGCCGCGCTGGGTACCTGCCAAGCGCAGATTTGGGAGCCCTCTTTCGCCATGCCCAGCTGTTTATCACCAGTTCGTTGTATGAGGGTTTCGGCCTTCCAGCTCTCGAAGCCATGTCCTGCGGATGTCCGGTGGTGAGCTCGAATCGCGGATCGCTGCCAGAGGTCGTGGCAGATGCCGCTCCGACCTTTAATCCATTGGACGCACGCGGAATGGCCCAGGCGGTTGCGACATTGTTGTCGAATCCGGACGAGCGAGAACTGTGGCGTGCGCGAGCTCTCTCGCGAGCGTCGAATTTTTCATGGGTCAAAGCGGCGGAAGAAACGGCGGCGGTGTACCGCAAAGTTTGTGACTCCGTCCGCGATGTAAAGCCAATCCTGAGCTTTAGTCGAAGAACGAAGAGTCCAGCCGCTGAAGGATCATGAACGATTCGGATTCGCGCAGTGAGAGTCACCTCCGGACGTCTGATTAACGAAAGCTAGTAACACGGGAAATCTTTATGGAAACCATTCAAGCCTGTAACGTCTGCGGCTGCGATATCTTCGAACCGGCCGATACCGAGTGGAACCTTTGCCGCTGCCTGAGCTGCGGTTTCGTCTTCGATAATCCTCGTCCAACTCTCGCCGAAGTTTCCGACTTCTATTCGAAGCCGACGAAGTATGACTCCTGGGTCGACGACGAGCGTGCTCGCGATGACCTGTGGGAACGCCGTTTGAAAAAGTTGCTCGCTTATTGCGCGGACGGAAATCTTCTCGATATTGGCACCGGCATTGGGCAGTTCCTGCATCGCGCTCGCCCATTCTTTACGGAGGTTTACGGGACCGAAATTTCAGCAAGCGGTGTTCGGATCGCTAAAGAAAAATACGGGCTCAACATTTATCACGGAAGCATTGAGCAACTCGATCTCCCGCCGGGCTTCTTCAACAACATCACACTTTTCCATGTCCTCGAGCACGTACCTGATCCTGCCCGGCTGCTTACGATATGTTGGAGCTTATTGCAGCCCAACGGCGTGCTGCTGATTGCCGTCCCCAACGATCTGCTGGCTTGGACCTCGTTTCTGAAAAAGACCGGAAAGTGGATCCAGCTCCCGCAGTTTCAGAAGTTCAGCCCTAAATTCGGACTACCCAAAGTGGGCACCTCTCGCGAGGTCCATCTTTCTCACTTCACGCCGCAGGTGCTGCGCAAGCTGGTAGAAGGTCAGGGTTTCTCCATACTCGAAGAATCTCTCGATCCCTATTTCGTCGCCAATGGCTTGATGAAAACTTTTCATGCATCGTACCTCGCTCTTCACCAGGCTCTGTTCTCGTTGTTCAACATCAATCGTTACGACACGATCTGGCTGATTGCTCGCCGGGATTCCGCCCGCACTCTTAGCGATGTTCAATCGGCTGCGTAATTAGAAAGCTTCGAATTAGCTGACACGTATGAATCAAAGACGCATGATTAAACGACTCGTCGACTTGATCGGCGCTGCCATTCTTATCCTTTTGCTTGCTCCTGTTATGGTTTTCTGCGCCCTGCTCATCATCCTGCAAGACGGTGGGCCGGCGTTCTATCGGCGACGAGTAATTGGTCCGAACGGTGAATTCGATGCTTTTAAACTCCGCACCATGTGCCGGTATGCCGACACCATCCTCGAACGTGACCCCGAATTAAAACGGGAATTCCTGGCCAATTCCAAAATCAAAAACGATCCTCGCATTACTCGAATCGGCGCGGCGCTTAGGAAATTAAGTCTCGATGAATTACCGCAGCTCTGGAATGTATTGCGAGGGGAGATGAGCCTAGTTGGCCCGCGCATGATCACGCCCGAGGAACTCACTCGCTACGGCGATGCCGCATGGATTTTTCGCGCAACTAAACCCGGCCTGACCGGCTTTTGGCAGGTGCAAGGACGCCAGGAGATTCCTTTTGAACAGCGCGTGCAAATGGATGTTTTTTACGTCGAGAACTGGTCGCTTCTGCTCGACTGCGAAATTCTGCTGCGCACGCCTTTGGTCGTCGTTCGCGGCGTGGGAGCGTATTGAATGGGAACTGTACTGGTCACTGGTGGCGCGGGTTACGTCGGCTCGGTCTGCTGCCGCCAACTGTTGGAGTGCGGCCATGAGGTGATCGTAGTCGATAATCTGTCTGCGGGACATAGAGGCGCTGTTCCGCAAAGGGTCAATTTTCATCGCCTTGACTACGGCGACCGCGCAGGAATTTCGCAACTACTTCGCCGCAATCCCGTCGACGCAGTTTTTCATTTTGCCGCCAAAGCTCTGATCCCGGAATCTGTCACCAACCCCGGCATGTTTTTCGACGTAAACGTCGGCTCCGGAATTGCATTCCTCGAAACCCTGCGTCAATTCGGAATCAGTAAATTTATCTTCTCCTCTTCCGCCGCAGTTTACGGCAATCCGCAAACCACGCCGATCGACGAGGCTCAACCCAAATTCCCGGTCAACTCTTATGGCGAAACCAAGCTCATGCTCGAGCGCGTTTTGGAGTGGTACGCGAAGGCTTATCGCTGGAGTGTAGTCGCGTTCCGCTACTTCAATGCCTCAGGAGCAACCGCCGGTGCAGGGGAAGATCATCGACCGGAGACTCATATTCTGCCTTTACTCTTTCAAACTGCGAACACCGAACGCCGTTACTTCGAAATCTACGGCGACGACTACGCCACCCACGATGGCACCTGCATTCGCGACTACGTTCACGTCTCCGATATCGCTGCCGCCCACTTGCTGGCGTTGAATACGGAGAGCCCCGGCTTTTCCGCTTACAACATTGGCGTCGGCAAAGGATATTCGGTGCGTGAGATTGTGAACGCAGTCGAGCGAGTAACTGGCAGAAACATCGTGGTCCGATACTCCCCGCGGCGTGCCGGCGATCCCGCAATGCTTTGCGCCAGTCCAGCAAAACTCATGCGCGAGTTACGTTGGCAGCCGCGCTGCTCCGATCTTCACAACATTATTGAAAGCGCGTGGAAGTGGAAGCTGCAGCACCCGGCCGGATACACAGCAATCGACAAAACCGAAGAAGTTAAGGCCGCATAGTATTCGTCGTCAAAATCGATCTAGGCAGAATGTACAAACTTTTCTGCCGAGGCCAGAATGTCCTGCACTAACGAGGGAGAAGCGGCCTCGGCATAAATTCTAAGCAGCGGCTCCGTTCCCGAAGCGCGGAAGAGCACCCACGCATCCGCGCCATTCCTTTCGCGCGGAGCATCGAGGAAAAACTTAATCCCGTCCAATCCTTCCTTTTTGCTCACGCCGTAATTCCCCAGCCGCTCCGTTCTATCCGACTTCGCTCGCTCAATCGCGCCGAACTTCACTTCATCGGGAATGTGCAGATCGCGGCGACCGTAATAGTGCGGCCCGTATTCCTTCTGAAGCGAAGCAACTAATTCTCCGAGCGGCTTTTTCTCTTCCGCCAGAACATTCGCCAGCAGCAGAGAATTCAGAATTCCGTCGCGCTCGGGAAGATAACGCGAGTATCCGATCCCGCCTGATTCCTCGCCGCCAATTACAATTTCCTTTTCCATCATCAAATCGGCAATGTGCTTGAATCCGATCGGGCATTCGTTCAGGTTACGGCCGTAGCGCGCCGCAATGCGATCAAGCATGCGCGTCGTGTTGAAAGCACGCACAACTTCGCCCGGCCACTGCTTGCGCCGCAGCAGCCATTCGAGCAGGACGGAAAAAATTTTGTGAGAATCGACGAAGCTGCCATCCTCAGCTACCGCGCCAATTCGGTCGGCATCGCCATCAGTGGCGAAACCGGCATGGCAGCGCTCGCGAACTACCGTCTCCTGCAACATTCGCACGTGCGGCTCGATGGGCTCGGGATTGATATCCGGAAACAGCGGATTCACCTCCTGCCGGATCGCAACGTAATCGATTCCATGCTCGCCAAAAATTTGCGGCAGCACCCCGCGCCCTGATCCATACATCGAGTCCACCGCGAACTTGAATTGCGCCTTGGCGATTAAATCCAGATCGGCGAATCCGCACACCGCGCGAATGTAGGCTGGCTTCAGGTCAACCTCTTCAATTGCTGCGCGCTTTCCATTTGGCATTGCGCCCGCCGCAGCTTCCTGCTCAATCAATTTCATGATTCCCGGTGTTGCCGATCCGCCGAATTTCCCTTTGAATTTCACGCCATTCCAATTCCAGGGATTGTGGCTCGATGTGATTACCACTCCTCCGGCAGCCCCGTAGCTTTTGACCGCGTAAGAAACAGAGGGAGTCGGAGAATAATCGCTCGCCAGACGCACCGGAATGCCTGCGCCCGCGAGTACCTCTGCTGCAATGCGCGCAAATGTCGGCGACCCGAAGCGCGTGTCATAACCGACGATCACGCCGCGAGTAGCGTCTTCGTGCTTTAGCACATATGAAGCAATTGCGCCCGCAACCCGTCGCACATTTTCGAATGTGAAATCGTCGGCAATTACCGCGCGCCAGCCGTCCGTGCCGAATTTGATTTGAGTTGTTGGTCGTTGCTCGTTAGTCGTCGGCCCCGCCGATTCTACGACTCCCGTTCTTTCCACAGTGCTCATATCGAATTCCTGGGTTGCGCTCTTTGCAACCGACGTTGCCGACGACCGAAGACCCACAGCCAACGGCCAGTTTCTCACACCAGCTTGGCCAGTTTCTTCTCGTCCAGATACTTCACCACTTTGCCTACGTCCTGCGAGTTGGCGCGCGTGGTCACAAGCAAAGCATCCACCGTTTCAACCACGACGATGTCGTTCACTCCCACTACCGCAACGAATTTCCTCGGCGAATGCACGTAATTTCCGCTCGCGTTCAACGTGAAGATGCCCTGAGAAGAAATCAGGTTGCCGTCCGCAGGAGTGCTCTTCGCGGCGTGATGTTCGTGCAGCGCAGTCCACGAACCTAAATCGTTCCATCCAAAATCCGCGCGCAGGCAAAAAATGTTGGATCCCTGTCCGCCCTTGGCCGAGCGCGGTTCGAGCACGGCGTAATCCACGCTGATGTCCTCGCAAGTGCGGTACAGCTTGCGAAACGTCGCGCTGAATTTTTTCGTGCCATAATCCGCAGCTATTTTTTCGAGCACCGCCGCTGTTTTTGGCAGATGCTCGTTGAGCGCGTTGGTCAATGTTCTCGCGCTCCACAAAAACATTCCGCTGTTCCAATAAAAATTCCCTGAGCGCACGAATTCCGCCGCGCGTTCCGTATTCGGCTTTTCCGTGAAACGAAGCACGTGGCGGGCGTTTCCGGCAGAAAGCGATCCGGCTTCGATATATCCATACCCCGTTTCGGGCCGAGTCGGCTCAATCCCGAGCACCACAATGTTTTCGCCCTCTGCGGCAATTTCGATTCCTTCCGCCAGCACTTCACGAAACCGCGTTTCATTCGCGACCACGTGGTCCGAGGGGAAAAGCCCGAGCACCGCATCCGGGTTTTCACGCAACAAAATGAAAGCCGCCAGCCCGATGGCGGGCGCCGTATTTCGTCCGATTGGTTCAGCGACGATCTGACCACCTTTCAGTTTTGGCAACTGCCGCACAATTTCCGGACGAAGGTCTTCGTTCGTGATTATCCAGAATTGTTTCGCCGAGGCGAGCGGCAACAGCCGTGCGACCGTCTGCTGGATCATCGTCTGCTTGCCGTCAAGCGCCAGCAGTTGCTTCGCGCGCTTCTTGCGGCTGAGCGGCCAGAATCGCGTGCCCCGGCCGCCGGCAAGAATTACGGGATGGAAGTTGGTCGGCATCAATTAAGAATCTCGAGTTTTCTCTGTGCAAACCTCTGTGCACCTTTGTATCCTCTGTGGCTCAAGCTTTTAAAACCAACAACAGAGATACGAGAACACTGAGGCGTCACGCAGAGGTCCCAGCAATGCTCAAACTATTTCCGGAGGCGAAACTTTCTCTCCGGGCACATACGACTGCAAAAATTCAATTTCTGTCTCTGGAACAATCTTGAATTTCCGAATCGCCGCCGGAATCACCACCGCATCGCCCTTGCCGAATCGAACCGGCTCATGACCCTGTGCTTCGAGTTTCGCTGTTCCACTCGCTGCAACCAGGATTTGCGCCGAGCTCTTCGTGCGATTCTCCACATCGAACTCCTGCGCGCCGTGCAGCTCAAACTTCTCGACGACGAAATATGGTGCAGCCACCAGCGGCCGCACGCGATTTCCGTTGCTGCCGAATTTTGCGAATGACTGCGGCTTGACTTTCCCCGAAGCTACCTGCTCCTTAATCACCCGCAAGCCGTCCTTCAGGTGCAGCTCGCGTGGGCGCCCATAATCGTAGAGCCGAAATGTCGTGTCCGACTGCTGCTGCGTTTCCACGATGATGGAGCCCGGCCCCAGGGTGTGCACCGTGCCGCCAGCCACATAAATCAAGTCTCCTGCAGAAACTTTGATCCAGTTCAGCAACTCCTCGGCCTGGTTCTCATGAATTGCCTTTTCGAATTGCGCTCGCGTGGTTCCGGCCTTCAGTCCCAACCCGATCTCCGCGCGTGCCTCGGCATGCGCCACATACCAGCACTCGGTTTTTCCCCACGGCTGCCCAATCGCACGGGCGTCGGCGTCATCGGGATGCACCTGGACCGACAATTTTTCGTGAGGAAACAAAAATTTCGCCAGCAAAGGAAACCGGTCTGCGTTTGGTGCGGCATCACCAACGAGGGTTCTCTGAAATTGCAATGCAAGCTCGGACAGGGATTTCCCTGCAAGGCTCCCATTTTGAATTTTGCAGTTATCCCCGGTCAGCCACGACTCCCCAATTTTTTCTTTGAACGTTTGCGAGTAAATCGGCGAGAGATCCAGCGTGCCCCAGGGCCGCGGGTCGAACAGGGGCTGCATTAACAATGGGTACAAGTCGCTCATCCCGAATCGTGCTCTGCTTAGAAGCCTAACTCAGCAGAGAGGCTGCCCGCAAAGTACGGCTGCTGGCAAAGTATTGCTGGTGACCGGTGGGCAACCGCGCGGTGTCATCCCGAGGGCCCGCGTTTCTAGCAGCGGGCCGAGGGATCTCGCGTGCAGTTCCATCTCACTCAGACGCGGTTCACGCAAGATCCCTCACTCGGCTGGAGAAAAACGCCGAGTGAGGGATGACGACAAACGAGTTTCGGGATGACGACAAAGAGGTGGGAAATCAAAGTGACGCCACGAACTTCCGCAGCCGCTCCAGCCCGCGATCCAGTTCCTTCTCGGAGGTCGCGTATGAAATCCGGATGTGCTCCTGAGTGCCGAATCCTTCTCCCGGGACCGTGGCTACATGCGCCTCATGCAGCAGTTTTCGGGCAAATTCCGCCGGCGAGTTCACCCCGCCCTTCCCGAAAAACGTCGAAATATTCGGATACACGTAAAACGCGCCTTCCGGCCGCGCGCAGCGGACGCCTTCGATTGAGCTCAGCCCCGTCAGCACGTGATCGCGAAGATGAATATAGTCTTTCCGCATCTCGGCGACACACTCCTGTGGTCCAGTCAATGCCGCGACTGCGGCCTTCTGAACGATCGACGTTGGATTCGACGTCGACTGGCTTTGCAGTTTCTGCATGGCAGCGATTACCGGAGCCGGGGCCAGCGCGTATCCCATTCGCCATCCCGTCATCGCGTAAGTTTTCGAGAGCGACCCTACCACGATAATCCGCTCACGAAAGTCGTTGAGCGATCCCACCGAAAACTCCCGGCCGGTGTAATTCAGATACACATAACATTCGTCGGACATTACCCAGATTCCACGCTCCGCAGCGAGTCGCAGAACCGCAGTCATGTCCTCCGGCATCATGACCGCGCCAGATGGATTCGAGGGCGAATTCAAGATGATCATCTTGGTTCGCGGGGTAACCAGGCGCTCCACCATTCTCGCGGTTACGCGGAAGCCCTGACTCTCATCGCTTTCGAGCAGCAGGCAATTTCCGCCGGCGTAGCGAACAATGTCCTTGAACGAGACCCAGTACGGCGCCGGAAGAATGACCTCGTCCCCATGCTCCACCAGCACCTGAACGGCGTTGAAAAGCACGTGCTTGCCCCCAACCGAAGCCATGGCCTCATCACGCTTGTAAGAGGAACCGAAATCCTGGGCATGGCGCTGAATGATCGCATCCTTCAACTCCGTCGTGCCGCCCACCGCGGTGTAGCGCGTGAAATTATTGTTGATCGCGCCAATGGCCGCATGCTTGATGTGCTGCGGCGTCGAAAAGTGCGGCTCGCCCACGCTCAAGTCGACCACATCTGCACCCGATTGGCGCAGTTTGTCAGCTTCTGCAACCACGGCCATGGTGGCCGAAGGCTCAATGCGGTTGATGCGTTCCGTGAATTTCACTGCCGCCGGTGCTTCCGTAACTGGGGTCATGCTCTCCCTGCCTTTGTTTTTCGAGTTGAAGAATTCTGTGAATCTAATTTCTCTCGTAACCGTCGTTCCACCATTTCAGGAACCAAACCCCTGATGTCGCCTCCAAGCCGGGCCACCTCGCGCACCAGGCGTGAACTCAAATATGAATACTGCTCGGCCGGCATCATGAACACGGTCTCGAGGTCCGGCCGCAGTTTGCGGTTCATGAGCGCCATCTGCAGCTCATATTCGTAATCGCTCAAAGCACGAATGCCTCGCAATACCGCGCTGGCGTTGACCTTCGCCGCATAGTCGACCGTAAGCCCATCAAATGTGTCGACCCGAACATTTTTAAAACCCGCCGTCAAACCCTCCAGCATTTCCCGTCGCTCAGACAGGCTGAATAGTGGGACCTTCTCAGCATTGCGCAAAATTGCGACGACCAGCTCATCGAAAATGTGACTGCCACGCCCGATCAGGTCCAAATGCCCATTCGTCGGCGGATCAAACGACCCGGGATAGATGGCGGTAACTTTGCTCAAATTTCCTCGCCGAACCTCTCAGGAGAATCAGCTGCGGCAGGGCAAAAAAAGATTCTATCGGCGGAAAAGAGCGATGGCAAACCGACGCGCACTCGCTTGCGCAAAGCCGCTTCAATCTCGCGAAGAGAAAGCTGAGATGACTAGCTCGGGTCGAAGATTCCAGCGGATGGCGTTTGTCACATTGGGGTGGGAGACGGGAATCGAACCCGCAACGTCCGGAGCCACAGTCCGGTGCTCTGCCAGTTGAGCTACTCCCACCGGATTTTTTGATTATAGCGGCTTCAGGCGCGAGGCGTCAGGAGTCGGACTTCAGCCTTTTTTCCAGAAAACGAGAAACTTTATAAATGTCATTCCAAACGCCCTCAAGCGGGAGGAATCTGTTTTTTGCCGAAGATTAGGATTAAACCTATAAAAAAAGCAGATTCCTCGCTGCTAAAGCAGCTCGGAATGACAGTAGGTTAGGGGAGACGAGTTCGGAAATTGATCGCTGGTGCTGAGTGCTGGCTACACCCTGCCCACGCCAACGTACTCAAATCCCATGGCGCGCAGGCGGGTGGAATCCAGAATATTCTTCGTGTCGACAATGAGAGGACGCCGGAGGAGGGATTTGATCTTAGTGAAGTCGAGCGCGCGGAATTCCGGCCAGCCGGTACCGACGACCAGCGCTTCCGCGCCTTCGGCGACTGCATAGGGCGACTCGCAATAGTGCACGGTTCCGTTCAGTTCGAGCTTGGCATCAGGAATCGCGACCGGGTCA
>DATIYR010000024.1:0-5906 GCA_035517535.1 Terriglobales bacterium | reverse complement strand
AATTCGTTCTACGCCAGCTTTGCCGGCGTCGAAGGCCTGGCTGGCAGTGAAAAAGCCGGTGTAGGCATTTTTCCCATACGGGTCATCGACGTTACCGTCGGTTGAGCTAAATACCGCAGCGGAAGCACGTGTGCGGTCGTTGAAGGAATGGCCCATCCACTCCGCGCCAAACTGGTTATCGCCCATTTGTCCGAATATATTTCCATCGCCTACGGGTATGAAGTGGTAGATCTGGTAGGTGGCGCCGTTGCCAGAAAGCGTGAGCTCGCGCTTTTCGGAAACGAAGTTGTCGAGTTCGAATTTGCCGAACTTAAAGTTGGCCCACGGACTGTGGAAGACATTGTCGAACCGGACGTTCACCGATTCGAAGTGGAAGGACGCGAACTCATCAGATGAAAGCACGAAGAGGACTGAGAGATTGTTCTCCAATGTGCCGCCACTCAGAATATCCAATCCGCTGACGTTAAAGCTGCTGTTGGTCAGCTGCGTCTCACCTGCATTGATACCGGCGGTCGTGTCGACAGCGACTTTGTTGGTGCTTTCACGGCTCCAGAATGGCGTGATACGGAAGGTTACCGGCCAATACGACGGATTCTGCCAGACCGGCGAATCGCGGTCGTTCATCAGCTGATAGCCGTTGTCTTTGAATTTCTGGCCAAAGTAATTGAGCATTGGCCAGGCTTCATGGCAAGCCGAACAGCGCAAGCCATACTTTCTGGCGAAGGCAGGAAAGGCGTTGGCGCTGGGTGAAAAGAGCAGAACGCAGACGACTGAGAACAACAGGCCCGAAACAACCTTCCGGGAAGAAGTCATTGAGTCCTCCTGGGGGGATGAACTTTCATCCTCAACCGACTTCTGTTGCAATTAAGAAATTTCTGTTGTAACCACGAAAGCGCGTCCGTGTTTGTACCACTCCGGAATGACAGTTGTCAACAATTTGTAAAATCTTTGGGGTACACTATCCATCGCATTACGATAGAAAGGCCCATTCCAGCGATTTGACTTTGCCGCATGCTCCACGATAAGAGAGTGGTTACCGCCGTGGCCTATCAATTGCACTCATTTCCTGTTGAAGGAATTCAGCAACCTGCAAAGCGAAACTCGCCAGTGCAAACACGGCTACTGACTGGCATTTTGACGGCTTGCGTACTGGCGCTTGCGTTACCTCTCAACGCCAAGTCAAAAGAGGAATACACCGGCCAAGGTTTACTTGTTACTGTGCCCGTGACCGAGCAGCAGTTGCTGCAGGCAGTGGAGGATGTTGCTGGCGATGGAATTATTCGCGGAACCAAGGAATACAACAACGATGAATATGTGACCGGCGCGGAGGCGGCGCAGGAGACGAAAGCGTTTCCCGCCTGGACCGGCCCGGGCCGGGCTTTCTACAAGGTCAAGAACCATGCGGTTGATCCGTGGAATTTCAAGGCCAGCGGAGATGCGGGTACGCTGGCGGTCCGTTATGTGGTACAGCGTGTCGACGATAAAAGCGCTTCGTTGAGAATCGATGCCATATTTTTCGATGACTTCCACTTGCGCCAGCACGCCTCGAACGGTTCGGTGGAAGGCGCAGAATACAAAGATATTCAGGACGATTTGGGAGCCATAGCCCTCAAGGAAAAACAGGCCGCGGAGGATGCCAAAAGAGGCCAGGAACAGTTGGCGGCCCGCGCAGACGAACGCAAGCGCCAGCAGCAGGAACTGGAGATGTTGATTGCGGGCGATCCCAATGAAACGCTGGAGCAGCACGTTGCGCGTTTGCGCCGCGCAGTGGAGCGAGCGGTGAAATCGGGGGGAGCACAGTTGAAGTCGGCTCCCTTTAAGAGCGCGTCGAGCCTGGAGACAGTGCCCGCCGGCGCGCATGTGGTGATCGTAGTCTCCACGCGATATTGGGTTGGTATTGAAACCGAAGATGGACAGCGCGGTTGGATCAATCGCGGCGAACTGGAGCAGCTGCCATGAGCCGGCGATCTCTTGCAGTTTGTTTGTTCCTCGTCACCACCTTGTGCTGGGCGCAAACACCCACCGAGAGGAATTTCGCTGCTCCGGTTGGAAAGGTCGAAGCCGCTCTGAAGAAACTGCCGGGCGGGACCTCGGGTCCCTTGCCGGTTCTTGATGGCTTTGTTGATTCGGGCGGACGCTCACTGCAGGGATTCGAACGACCGTACTATCAGTGCACGGTGCGTGTGACCCGCACGGCTTCGGGTGGATCGCTGGTGCACGTGAACGCGAAGATCACGGCATGGAACACTGATCCGGCGCATCCGCGGTATGAGGTGATGCAGTCGAACGGGCGCCTCGAGTCCGATCTTCTTGATCGCTTGGAGCAATCGTTAGGCGTAGCCCCAGCCGCGCCCTCGACCGGGACTGCGCGAGCTTCAGTCGCAAAACCCAGCGGCAATAAAACGCCTTCTGCGCCGGAAATCTCTGCGCCAATGCCGCAACTTCCAAGCACGTCAGGCATGGCGAAGCTGCCGGCGCAACCGGAGCAGCAGAACAGCGGACTTGAGCAACAGGCGAGGAGTCTTGAGGACATCCTTCGAAATCAGGGCCGCCCAACGGACCTGGTCGCGGTGAAAGAGGATCAGACGCCGGTTTTGCAGGACCCGAGCTCCGACGGGAAGGTTTTATTTCTTGCCAGCGCGGAAGATGAATTTGAAATCCTGGACACCAATGCGGAATGGGTGCATGTGCGCATCTCGGGGCTGTCGCGCGGCTGGTTGCGGCGGGCGAGCGTTGAAATGCTCGACAGCTCTGAGGCCATGCCCGAAGCGCCGGCGCCCGCAGTTGCGCAATCGCAAGACAAGCAATCCACGAACGCGAGTATGTCGTCATCGCTTTTTTCCGTTAGCGGCGAAGAAGAGGGAAGTTTCCCCGGCGACTGGCCGCCGCTGAAAGGGAAGAGCGTAAAAATAATCTCAATTCAGCAAGCGCCGGGTACGGGCAAACTCACCACCCCGCAGGACAAGATGAATTTCGCTGAAAAACTTTTCAGAGAAGATACCGATAAGGAATCATCCGCTGGCTTGGTTTTAATCTTTGACGCCCAAGATGGCGGGATCGTGGCGGCCACGCGAACTACGCTCGATCGCTGGAAAACCGGGGTGCTCTCAGAAGAAGCATTCTGGAAGCAATGCTATCTCGATCCGCCGGAAATTCTGGGCAGTTCTAATTAATACTTCCAATTCCAGACGGGATTGCCCTTATCGTCACGCAACACGAGCGTGTCTGTGCCCTTCACCAGTTCCTTGGTGAGAATCAGGTCAGCGTCGCCTTGCTTCACCTTCGATCCGGTGAATGCGACTTCATCGCCCTTCGCGAGGTTCACACCCATTTCGTCGATGAATGACTTAGGACACAGATAAAGGTCGAGAGTATCGGTGCCGCTTTTGATGGTGAGGTATTCGATCTCTTTTTCCTTGCCTTTCGGCGGGACCTTCAAATCTTCGATCGTGCCTGTGAACTTGGCTTCAGTCGCGACGTTATATTTTGGACCGGCTTGCGCCGATGAAAGTGGACCGCACAGTAGTAGGGGCAACAGGAAAAGAATTGTTGGAATATGCGAGCGCTTGGAACACATGCCCTGACCTCCCTTGCAGGAAGAGCGGAAGCCAGTCGCAGGAGCAGACGACGCGGTCCGTTCTCCTTGCCGGTTTTCCAGTAGTGAGTAGCGGAAAACCGAGTACATCATACTCCTGCCGCACCGGCGAAAATAGCTGAATCAAGGGAGTGCCCGCACATGCAACGGACGGCCGGAGACGCACATCTCAATTCGATTGTTGCGCCGCAGACATGGCCAGGAAAAACAAACGCTCAATCGCCGCGCCCACCGTGCTCAAACCCTTTAACCAGGAAGACAGATCGGTTCAGGTGGTGGTCGAAACTCCGCGGGACTCGCGGAATAAATACAAATTCGATCCCAACTTGCGCGCGTACAAACTGAGCCGCGTGCTGCCCGGAGGAATGTCTTTTCCTTACGATTTCGGCTTCATCCCATCTACATTGGCCGAAGATGGCGATCCCATCGACGTTCTGCTGCTCATGGACACGCCCGCGTTTCCCGGTTGCGTGATCGATAGCCGATTGATTGGCGTGATCGAAGGCGAGCAAACCCAAAACGGCGAGACCAAACGCAACGACCGTTTGCTGGCGGTTGCCAATCATAGCCACGCGCATTCAAACCTGAAAGATATCGCCGACATGAATCCCAAGCTGATCAAAGAGCTGGGCGAGTTTTTCGTCAACTACCATCGGCATAATGCGATCAAGTTCAAAGTTCTTGGAACCAGGGGACCAAAGCAAGCAGCGCGCCTGATGGAGCAGGCAGTGAAGCGAGGCAAAGGCAAAGCCGCGTAAATTTCAAACGGAGTTTTTAATTGAACGACCTCATCATCCGCTTTTTCGTTGGCGGGCTGGTAGTTTCGCTTTTCTCCCTGATCTCCGACCTTCTTAAACCAAAAACATTTGCAGGTTTGTTCGGCGCAGCGCCTTCGATTGCGCTGGCGACGCTGGGGCTGACAGTGGTGAAGCAGGGGCAGCAATTTGCCGCGACCGAAGCGCACTCGATGATTCTGGGGGCGATTGCGCTCTTTGCTTATGCGGCGGTTGTGAGCTATATCCTGCTGCGCTTCAAATTTTCGTCTCTGCCGGTGACGTTGCTGGGATTGATCTTCTGGTTCGGGGTCGCGGGCGGGTTGTGGTATGTGATGAGCTTTTGATGGTCGTGTGGTTCTACTTAGAGTCGGGGCGCGCCTTGGCAACGACCGATGGTGAACGACCAAAGGCGCATTTCTTGCCTTCATGATTTCCGTCAGCACATCCGGGATTAAGCGAGGGAAGTGGTGGGAATACGTGCTCCGGTTCGCCCTGGGCGGACTGGTGACCGCTTTCGCCGGCGTGCTCGCAAAGAAAATCGGTCCCGGGTTTGGCGGCTTGTTTCTCGCATTTCCCGCCATCCTCGGCGCGAGTTCAACGCTGGTCGAAAAGCACGAGCGCGAAAGCAAAGAACAGAAAGGGCTGCGTGGGTTTTATCGCGGCCGACATGCTGCGGGAGCGGATGCGGCGGGCGCGGCGATGGGAAGCATCGGCTTGATTGCATTCGCAGTTTTCGTTTGGAAGTTACTGCCGGGCCACAGTTCCGGGTTGGTCATCGCAGGCGCAACGCTGTTGTGGATTATTGTGTGCGGCGTGGTGTGGTTCGTGTGGAAGTGGAATCCTCTGCGCCGGCTGCGGAGCAACTCAGACGAAAAGAAACTCCGGGAAAAATGAAACGCTTATTGATCGGAGTTACTCATCCCAATTGAAGTCTTACTCATTCCGCAGCGCGGTCATTGGATTCACTGCCAGGGCACGCAACACAGGTACGACACAAGCCAAGGCCGCGACCGCGATTACGATCAGCGAAACCGCCAGCACGATACGTGGATCGTGGGCGCCGTTTTCAACCCAGCGGGTAATCACACGGCCCATCCCCAGGCTGAGCGCAGCGCCGAATGCCAGACCGAGACCGACACTGGCGCCGGCGGAAACCAGTACGATGCGCAAAACGTCCTGACGCTGCGCACCTAACGCGAGGCGAATGCCGAATTCACCGGTGCGTTGGATCACGCTGTAGGAGACGACGCTGTACAAGCCCACACCAGCCAGCGTCAACCCCAATCCTGAAAAGGCAATGAAGAGAATCGAAATCAGCCGTGCTCGCGCCCACTCGGTCTCATGAATGATCCAGCCTTCCAGGCTGTCGGCGTGCGAGGCTACCTGCTGATCTGGATTGAGAGACGCGATCTGCTTTTGAACGTTGTGCAACATCGCCAGTGGCGGACCTTGGGTGCGAACCAGAATCTGAGTCCACATCCACATGTTCAGGCTGTAAGGAAGATAGATACCGGGCTTGACGGGCTTGTCCAGGC
>DATIYR010000023.1:0-4978 GCA_035517535.1 Terriglobales bacterium | reverse complement strand
GTCTGGGCGGCCGGGGTTCCGCGCTTGATGCGCACTTTGACATCGCCGCGTTCGAGTTCAAACTCGGTGATGTCCTTCTCGATGAGGAACTCGACCAGCTCTTTGAGCTCTTTTTGGTTCATGCGTGAAGTGACGCAGATTCCTGTGAGACCGCGATGACATCCTTCCCCGCGAACTCGAGCGTTCTCGCGACCACGGAGTCAAAACCGTTTAACCGCGGAGAACGCGGAACTACCACGAGAACGCAGAGCACACAAAATGCGCGGTCGCCATCCCGCGCAATTAAGGAAACTAACTCAGAGCGTCAGCAATTCTTTGGGACAGGCCGTCAGAATCTCGCAACCTGTCTCCGTCACAACGACCGTGTCTTCGATGCGAATTCCCCATTTGCCGGGCAGGTAAATTCCAGGTTCAATTGTGATGACCATCCCCGCCTGCAAAACTTCCTTTTGCGCGGCGGCAATTCTTGGAGCTTCGTGAATCTCGAGGCCAACACCGTGCCCAGTCGAATGCGCAAAAAACTTCGCTAACTTTCGATTATACAGCAGCTTGCGTGCAGCATGGTCGACCTCGCCGCAGCTGACTCCGGGCTTGACGGCATCGAGCGCTGCTTGCTGGGCCTCGCGAACCGCCTCATAACTTGAAACGGCCTCCACCGACGGCTGGCCCACGTGCACGGTTCGCGTCATGTCCGAACAATAGCCCGCGAGTATAACACCGAAGTCGCAGACGACGAACCCGAGGTCAGGAACGGCAGCATTCGAGGCGCGGCCATGGGGCAGAGCCGAGCGTTCCCCACCGGCGATGATGGTTGGAAACGACATTTGCTCCACGCCCGCTTTTCGCGCGGCGAGTTCGAGTTCGCCGGCGACTTCCGATTCGGGAATCCCTGGTCGAAGCTTTTCGGTGATCGTACGAAACAGCTTCACGCCGAGTTGGCATGCGGCCCGGATGCGCGCGATTTCGTCGGCGTCTTTAATCATGCGCAGGTTTTCGACAATTGGCGGAGCTGCAATCAGAGTTGTGCTTCGGCCAAGTGCTTTCGCGAGAGTTGCGCGATCGCCGACGGTCATGTGCGCGGCTTCGATTCCAACGCGGCGCAGGTTCTTGCGCTTTGCAAACCATTCCGCGGTGGCGGCGAGGGCAGACTTTTTTACAATTTTGACGCGGGCGCCATTGACCTCTTGTTTCGCTTGCTGCGTGTAGCGGCCATCGGTGATTAAAATTCGGTCGCGCGCAGTAATGATGAGAATGCCGGCGCTGCCGGTGAATCCGCAGAGATAACGAATATTTGGCAAATGCGAGACGAGAAGGGAGTGCAGACGGTGCTCGTCGAGGGCGGTTTGCACGCGGCCGAGGCGGCCGTGGTAGTCCATAAATTCAGTGTAGCAGTCTCGAACTAAATGGCGGTCTGAGGCTACGTGACCTTAGACAGAAGAGGTCGTGCTAAATTAAGCTCCTTTTGATTCATCGACTTAGGCCTACAGGGAATTGGGTAGATTTCCAGAGGGAGAATTAGGATAAACTTACCTTGCTGCGTTTGCCGCAACCGCGGCCCCAGGGTGGAACAATGACGACTGGCGTTGACCGCGCCGTAGAGAAGGATACTTGCCAAAAGTTAATCAGTCTCGGTTATGCCCGTTCCAATCGCGTAAGACTTTATGGTCAGGAACTGCAGTTAGTATCGGATCCGTTTCCGCATCACGATGGAGGATTTGCGGTTGAGGTGATGTCGAAGGCGGAAACTGTGTCCCGGACGATCAAGCTACCGCTTCCAGTTCTAAATGTAGCCAGCAAGAAATTGATGAAGCGGACTGCGTAAGTTCGCACAATAAAATCCTACTCACTGGCTGAGTAGCGCCTCGTACCATGCGCTGCCCCGGCTTTCGGCAACGTCCGCCAGGCGCTCGCCGATGCGCGAAGCTATCTCCAGAAGAGTCGTGCCGCGGTCGATGTAGTCCGGCATCTTTCGGCGAATCTCGGCCATTTTCTCCGGGTACTCGGAGGCGAGGGTGGCGAGGGCGACTCCCCCGAAAATCAGGCTGCCCGCACGCTGCCCTTTCAGCAGAGAGATAATCGCGATTGCGCTCGAACCTGCCAGCACGGCTTTCTTCCAGTTTTCCATTTTCTTCTCCGCTCGGCGAAGCTTCCAGTCTACACAGCTCCCGTTTTCTGTGCTCTCGCCATGGTGTCTCGATATACTGCTGAGTCTCCGGAGGACTTGGATGCACAAACTAAATCGCGTGATTTGCTTTTCGGTTCTGGTTTTCTGGTCATTTTCAGCTGTTGCGGAAGGCAAACCGCGGGCGCGCGATTTGGGTGTGCCGTTTGATGGAACACCGGGGCCGCTGAACGCAATTACCGATGTGAAGGGAGTTGAGGTCGGCGAGACAACGCTGATTTCGGGTGAGGGCAAATTGAAGGTTGGAGTTGGACCGGTGCGGACGGGAGTTACCGCGATTTTGCCGCGCGGAAAGGAGTCGAGAGATGCGGTGTTTGCGGGCTGGTTCAATCTGAACGGCAATGGCGAGATGACCGGAACGCATTGGGTGGAAGATTCGGGCTTCCTGGATGGGCCGGTGATGATTACAAATACGCACAGTGTTGGCGTAGTACGCGATGCGGTGATTCAGTGGAAGGTGAAACGCGGTGATCCTGACATGGAGGGCTATTGGTGGTCGCTGCCGGTTGTGGCGGAGACGTGGGATGGATACTTAAACGATATAAACGGGTTCCACGTGACCGCGGCAGATGCGATTCATGCACTCGATTCGGCGCACGGTGGCCCGGTGGATGAAGGAAACGTCGGCGGCGGAACGGGGATGATTTGCAACGAGTTCAAAGGCGGGATCGGAACTTCTTCGCGGGTGCTGAGCGCGAAACAGGGCGGATATACGGTTGCGGTGCTGGTGCAATGCAATTACGGCGAACGCGAGCAGTTGCGGATTGCGGGAGTAAATGTCGGACGCGAAATTGCCGCGCCGAAAATTTGGGAGGACGATACGGGATCGATCATTGTGGTGGTCGCGACCGATGCTCCGCTGATTCCTACCCAATTGAAACGCGTGGCGCGGCGCGTGGCGCTTGGACTTGGGCGCGACGGAAGTTATTCGGGGGATGGCTCGGGCGACTTGTTCATTGCGTTCTCGACGGCGAATCCGGGCGCGATTGGGCCGAAGGGGCTGCACCAGATCACCATGATGCCGAATGACGAAATGGATCCGATCTTTCTCGCAACCGTGCAAGCGACGGAAGAAGCGGTTGTGAATGCGATGGTCGCGGCGGAAACGATGACCGGAATCGATAATCACAAAGTGATTGCCCTGCCGCATGATCAGCTGCGCGCGATCCTGAGGAAGTACAACCGGCTGGTGCAGTGATGGCGGGTTCCGGCCAGGTTCCGTGTTGTCGTTAATACCGCACTGCCGGAGGACAGGCATCGTAAGGTCCCTCTCAGGTGCGCAAAGCGCACCCGTTCGGGATGACATCGGGTTGAGCTATATGTGAACGCGTGGCCAGACTGCATGTGAGTGCAAGCTGACGTTAAGTCCCTCTCGCGTCTGCGGCGCGTTCGGGATGACATCTCGTTAAATTTTTCTTGATTACGATTCTTGTTTGCTCGCTGAACGAGTGTCGACACTCTTCGACCTCAAAGCAGTGCGGTTCTTATACTCGATGTGAAGTGGAAATAGTTCATCTTGTGGCGCTGTACCAAAAGATGCACAGCTGTACCTCCGAGTGGTACTAAATACGTCTTGACCAGATTTCCGGCCAATCCTATATTCCCCACCAGAGTTGTTCACTTCGCCTAAGTAACCGGGTAAGGGTTTCGTTCCACCTTGGGTTCAGAGCCCAAGGGCCATTCCACGAGCACTCGCGCGAGTCCAGCCCAGGCTGCCGCACGCGCGAAGTGACGAGCCTTACGCGCGCCTTTTCTCGTCCCCAACAAGTTGCCGGCTACACGTGTGCGCAGCCGGCTGAGGAGATGACGAATGAAAAATTCGAATACGATACGTGTGTCTCTATGCATTGGCTTGCTGATGGTGTCGCTCACAGCGGCGGCGCAACATGATCCGGGGCCGCGCCCGGGTCCTGCCGCGGCGGGCGGGCCAATGCCGAATATGAGTGCAAACCAAATCGCGTTTTTCACCCAGTCGGCAGAACGTTTTCAGGAGATGGATTCGGTTTCGGGCACGATCGAAGCCGGCAGCGGCCTGGGACCGACGTTCAACGGCAATAGCTGCACGATGTGTCACGCGCAGCCGGCCATAGGTGGCAGCAGTCCGGGATTGAGCAGCCCACAGAACCCGGTGCCAAATCCGCAGGTGGCGCTGGCCACTCTGGATGGCGCGACCAACACGGTGCCCCGGTTCATCACCGTGAATGGACCGGTTCGCGAAGCGCGTTTCATTCTCAATTCCGATGGATCGCTCGATGGCGGCGTGCATGGTCTGTACACCATCACTGGACGCACCGACGCGACCGGTTGCAAGATGGCACAACCACCATTTGCTCAGCAAATGGCCGGGAACAATGTGATCTTCCGCATTCCAACTCCGTTATTCGGGGGCGGATTAGTTGAAAGCACCCCAGACGCCACACTGCAGGCGAATCTCGCAAGCACGGCGGCGGCGCGGGCGCGACTAAGAATCGGCGGAACTTTCAACACCAGCGGCAACGACGGGACGATTACCAGATTTGGATGGAAGGCACAGAACAAATCGTTGCTGATGTTTGCCGGCGAAGCCTACAACGTGGAAGTCGGTACCTCGAACGAACTGTTTCCAAACGAGCGGGCCGTGGTTCCAGGGTGCACGTTCAACGCGGGACCAGAAGATGCCAGCAACCTGACCAACGGAAACAACAGCAGTTCCAATTTCGGAACCACGGTTGGAACCATTTCCGAGATGTCGGCTGACATCATCAACTTTGCCGCCTTCCCGCGAATGCTGGCGCCGCCAACGCCGGGCCCGAGCAC
>DATIYR010000022.1:0-6085 GCA_035517535.1 Terriglobales bacterium | reverse complement strand
CTTGGGATTTTTCTTCGGAGAAACTTCGGCGAACTTCTCCTGCACCTGCATGGCTTTTTTGTAAGCCTTGGCAAGTTCGTCGATTTTTCCCGTGAAGTCGTTCAGGCGCGCCTGCACGATCTCGTCGGTGATCTCTTCCTCGTCAAAAGTGACCACTTCCTTGATCGAGCGGACGCCCTTCTTCAGGTCCTCGCCCATGGCGAGCAGTTCGCGGATCACGATTGGCGATCGCGAAAGCGCCTTCAGCACGCGGTTCTGCCCACGCTCGATGCGCTTAGCGATTTCAACTTCGCCTTCGCGGGTGAGCAGCGGGACGGTCCCCATCTCGCGCAAATACATGCGGACGGGGTCGTTGGTTTTTTCCATTGCGCCCGGGGTCAGGTCGAGTTCAACGTCTTCCCCAAGCTCTTCTGCTTCTTCTCTGTCGAGAGCGGTCGAGGGCATTTTGGGGCCCTCGAGTACATCAATGCCTTGCGTTCCAATTGTGGTCAGCAGATCTTCCAGGTCGTCAGGGCTTTGAACGTCTTGTGGTATGAGGTCATTGACCTGGTCATACGTGAGATATCCCTTTTCTTTGCCTGTATCGATCAGCTTTTTTATATCTTCGAATTTATCGTCAAGAGCCAAGACGGATTGTTCCTCTTTATCTTCGCCGTTCAAGGGGCTATGTGCGTCCTATCGGGCGAAAGTGAGATGTCTTTTAATTAACGGTGGGAGCGTGCAATGGCTGGACGCCGCACAAACCTTAAAAGTCTATCAGAAATAAGCTTCCAGCTACTAGCTTTCTGCCAGCAATCCCGGCTCGGAAGGCCGGAGATTCAAGCTAGAAAAGATTCTGAATTTCTGGTTGCGCATCCTTTGTCGGCGAACCGACACGTTGCCCTATGTCCCTGCCCGTTCAATAAATTAGATGACGGGTGCAGGCTTTTAGTTTCAGGGGCTTGGGGCTACTCCAGGCCTCCAGGTGGGCGGACGCACCGAATTCAGCACCGTTTGCTCCTGACCCTTTGAATCCTTTGTTCTGTGCGTATAATGTTCCGTTCTTTCCACTCCACGTTGAGGAACTCCATGGCCAACTCCTCCGATCCGCTTTCACCCACGCGTAGGAATTTTCTTGCGACCACTGGCGGTGTTCTCGCAGGCGCGGTTGCGGCGCCGCGCGGCATGTCGGCAGCCGTCGCGCAAGCCGATGCGGAGCAAAACTCCGTGCCCAGGGGCCGCCGCAAAATTCTGATCGGCGTTTTTGACCCGGCATTTCCCGACCTTACGCTCGATCAGCTGGTCGAAAAATATCAGGAGCTGGGAGTGGAGGCGGCCGAGATCGGCACTGGTGGTTATCCCAACAACAAACATTGCCCGCTCGACGATCTGCTTGCCGACCCGGCGAAGATGCGCGCATGGCAGAAGAAATTCGAAGATCACAATATTGTGGTCGCGACCCTCAGTTGCCACGGGAATCCGGTGCATCCGGACAAAGAGCATGCCGAGCGCGATGATCAGACCTTCCGCAAAACCGTGCAATTGGCGGAAAGACTCGGAGTGAAGACGATCGTCGGATTTTCCGGCTGTCCCGGCGCAAATCCCACCGACAAGAATCCAAATTGGATTGCCTACCGCTGGCCTCCGGAGTACGCCGAGGCGCAGGATTGGCAATGGAAAGAACGCGTGATTCCCTACTGGCAAGGTGCAGCAAAGTACGCGCGCGAACATGGCATACACCGAATTGCGCTTGAGATGCATCCCAATTTCTGTGTGTACAATCCGCTCACTTTGCTGAAGCTGCGTGACGCCGTCGGCGAAGAGATCGGCGCGAACAACGACCTGAGCCATTTGTTCTGGCAGGGATGCAATCCGGTCGAAGTGATCCACATGCTGGGCAAACAGGGCGCAATCTATCACGCGCACATGAAAGACACTGTGCTCTTCCCGGACAAGGTGGCGCGATATGGGGTGCTGAATTTTATTTTCGAGAAGCAGGATTTGAAAACCGCCTCGGATGCGTTCCGCGCCGTCGGTTACGGACATGGCGCGAGCACGTGGAAGGACATTATGCGCGCGTATATGGACGTAGGTTACGACGGAATTTTCAGCGTGGAGAATGAAGACCCGATTCTTTCGGGCGAAGTCGGCGTGGAGCGCGCGTTGTATGTGCTGAAGAATGTACGTGAGGAACTGCTGACGGAGCCGCAGCTGGCTTAGGTCTTGTCTCTGAGAACGTGGAAATCTTCGTCGCAGGAATCGCGATCAAAGATTTTGACCGCTGAGTTCGCCGAGCTTTATTCGAGTTCGCGGAGAAGGGATGAGCGAATTTCTTTGCGAGCTCGGCGGGTTTTCTCGGCTCCCTCTGCGGTTAAGAGCTTTTTTGCTGTAAAGACGGGCGAGGACTCCCGTCACTCCAAAAACCAGGTCGTGAGGAATATGGATCGAAGAACATTTATCGCCAGCACAGCGGCAGCAACATTCGCAAGCCGCTTCTCATGGGCCGTGCCAGTCCATCGCGTTCAACGGGTCGGGCTCGAACTCTACACGGTCCGTGGCGCACTGAACCAGGACTTCGAAGGCACGATCGCGCGTGTGGCCAAGGTCGGATACAAAGAGGTTGAGCTCGCGCAATTTTTCGCGCACATGCCCGACTACAATCCTTCACCGAAACGCACGCACGAAATCCTCGCCGCGAATGGTCTAACCGCGCCATCTACTCACGTTCCCTACTCGGCGCTGTCGCCCGAGAACTGGCCGAAGGTAATCGAAGCCAGCAAGATCGTCGGGAACAGTTACATCGTGAATCCTTCGATCGACCGCGCCGTGCTCGCGCAACCGGACGGATGGAAGCGCGCGGCCGAGACATTCAATCGCGCCGGTGCAGAAAGCAAGAAGTCCGGAATTCAGCTTGCCTATCACAACCACGTCGAAGAATTTAAGCCGCTGCCCGATGGCAAGTTGCCTTACGACGTCCTGCTCGCCGAAAGCGATCCCCATCTGGTGAAGATGGAAATGGACCTCGGCTGGGCGTGCGATGCGGGAGTCAATCCAGTCAAGTATTTTGAAAAATATCCGGGACGCTTTCCCCTGGTCCACGTGAAAGATTTCACGAAAGATGGAACCATGGTGGACTTGGGCAAAGGTGCGATTGATTGGAAGGCGATTCTCTCCAAGTCCGATGTGGCGGGAATCAAGCATTACTTCTTTGAGTACGACGATCCCAAAGATCCCTTCGCCAGTATTCAGATAGGATACGAATATCTGGAAAAATTGCGGTTCTAATTATTCCCTCTGCGGATTGGCTCTGTGCGACTCAGCGTTCTCTGTGGTCGAGCTTCTGAAGACCAACCACAGAGGTCACGGAGTTACACAGAGCAAATCCACAGAGCAGTCGGAGATCAATGGCCCAGGTAATTCGCTCCCCTAAGGTTTACGACGTTTGCATTGTTGGTTCAGGCGCTGCCGGCGGAACGGCGGCGAAGGTTCTTTCTGAAGGCGGGCTGAACGTGGTCATGCTCGAAGCCGGCCCGATGTTGCACCCGGAAACAGATTTCAAAGAGCATGTCTGGCCCTATCAGCTTCCGCACCGCGGCGCAGGAGTTGGCGGTCGGGCCAGCGCGGATTTCGGCGAATTTCTCGCGCCCAATGGCTCCTGGGACATCGAAGGCGAGCCTTACACAGTCGCTGAAGGATCTCGCTTCCGCTGGTTCCGTTCACGCATCGTTGGCGGCCGCACCAATCACTGGGGACGCATTGCACTTCGTTTTGCTCCCGTCGATTTCAGAGCGCGTTCGAACGACGGCATGGGAGACGACTGGCCGATCACATACGACGACATCGCGCCGTACTACAACAAAGTCGAATCCTACATCGGCGTTTTCGGCACCAAAGAAAATGTGCCCAGCGCGCCGGATGGTATTTTCCTGCCGCCGCCGATACCACGTTGCACCGAAACAATTGTTAAGAAGTCGTGCGACCAGCTGAACATCACCTGCATTCCTTCGCGGCTCGCCATTATCACTCAGCCGCATAACGGCCGCCCGCCGTGCCATTACTGCGCGCAGTGCGGACGAGGCTGCATCAGCGCCTCGAATTTCAGCTCCAGCCAGGTGATGATTCCTCCAGCACAGAACACTGGCCGCTTCACGCTGATCACGAACGCGATGGCGCGCGAAATTCTGGTGGGCAAAGACGGCAAAGCGGAAGCCGTTTCGTATATCGATAAGGGCGCGCGCACGGAAAAGAAAATTTATGCCAAGGCGTTTGTAATTGGCGCAAGCTCGTGCGAATCGGCGCGGCTGCTGCTGAATTCGACGTCGTCGCTTTTCCCCGACGGCCTGGCTAATTCTTCCGGCGCTCTCGGGCACTACTTAATGGATAGCGTCGGCAGTTCCGGATTCGGCCACTTCCCACAGCTGATCAACATGCCGCGGCATAATCATGACGGCGTCGGCGGCATGCACATGTACATGCCGTGGTGGAAATTTGACCGCAAGAACGAATTTCTGCGTGGTTATCACATCGAGTTCGGCGGCGGACTCGAAGAACCGGGCGTTGGCGATTTCCACGGGATCTGCGAGCGCTACGAAGGTTATGGTGAAAGTCTGAAGAAGAAATGCCGCGAATTGTACGGCACGTTCATCGGCTTCGCGGGGCGCGGCGAAATGATTCCTAACGAGCAGAGTTATTGCGAGATCGATCCTGACACAAGCGATGAGTGGGGAATTCCAGTGCTGCGCTTCCACTGGCAATGGAGCGACAACGAAATCAAGATGGCGCGCGATATGCAGGAAACATTCCGCAACATCGTCGAGACCGCCGGCGGAACTTATTACTGGCGAGTTCGTTCCGACGGGCCAAATCCTTACGGAATTGAAGATGGCGGAATGATCATTCACGAAGTCGGCGCTGCGCGCATGGGTGCGAACCCGAAAACGTCGGTGCTCAACGGATATTGCCAGGCGCACGATGTGAAGAATCTTTTCATCACCGACGGCGCGAGTTTCGTGACGAATCCCGATAAGAACCCGACGCTCACGATTATGGCGCTGTCTTGGCGGGCTTCGGATTATTTGCTCGATCAGGCGAAGAAGAGAAACATTTAGGATTTGGTTTTGTAATCGGTAATTTTCGCGAGTTGGAAAAATGTATCAATGACTACAAAAAGCATCTCACGTCGTGACGTTTTGAAATCGCTTGCCATTGGCGCGGCGGCGAGTTCGGTTCTTCGCGTAATTCCGGCGCAAGCAGCGGAGCACGCGCACAAAATGATCACGGCGGAAAAGGCCGCGACCAACACTTATTCGCCGAAATTTTTTGCAGCGCACGATTACAAAACCCTGCAAACGCTTTGCGAAACCATTATTCCCGCGGATGCCGATTGCGGTGGCGCTATCGAAGGCGGCGCGCCGGAGTTCATTGATCTGCTCACCAGTGAGAATACCGATTACCAGCGCATTCTGGGCGGCGGCTTGCTCTGGCTAGATGCGACCTGCTCGGACCGTTACAACGCAGCTTTCACCGACTGCTCACCCGCGCAGCAGAAAGAAATGCTCGACCAGATCGCTTACGTGAACAACGCGGTTTCCGATCCCAGTCTCAACCAGGCGATCGAGTTCTTTTCTTTTCTGCGCAACATGACGGCTGACGGATTCTTCACCAGCGAGATCGGGATCAAATACCTTGGCTACATCGGCAGCACCTTCCTGAAAGAATTTCCCGGCTGCCCGCCCGTACCGGGCGTGTGAACCTCATTGGTCGTTTTTTCAACTGTCATTCCGAGCGAAGAAGATCGTTCGCTTGCGAAAGATCTTCACAGTCGAGGAATCTGCATTTCCCGAAGCAAAGAAAGCTCAGCCTGCATCGACAGAGCAAAGCAGGTTTCTCGACTCCGCTGATCATCCGCTCGCGGATGATCCCGCTTCGCTCGAAATGACAGTCTTCTTTATGATGTAAGTGAATCGGGGAGGCGATCTATGGCCGTAGGCTATCCAACCGCAGGTTCCACGGTTTCGCACGCCATGGTGACCACGCAGTTCGAACTTGATAATTATCGCGTGGTGCGCACATTCGGCGTGGTGCGTGGCATCGTGGTTCGTTCGCG
>DATIYR010000021.1:0-5392 GCA_035517535.1 Terriglobales bacterium | reverse complement strand
GCCGGGCCGGAGCCGAAGCGGCAATTTGTTGGTGACATGGTGGGAACCGGCAAGATTGTCGGCGACATTGTTTCACCGGTCATCTCGGTCAATGACATCGAGGCTTACCGGAAGTGAAGCTCCTGCTGGACACGCATATTTGGATTTGGAGCAAACTGGAACCGGGGCGACTGGGCCGACGCGCCCGGGCGGAACTGTCTGATCTGAACAATGAACTGTGGCTCTCTCCCGTCAGCGTATGGGAGGCATTAGTCCTTATGCAGAAGGGCCGAGTTCGCGTACAGGATCCTTTCGCTTGGGTCGAGCGTGCCGCCGAGCAGTTGCACGAAGCTCCTCTGACGCATGAAATCGTCCGAACCGGGTTAGCATTGCCCTTGCCGCAGCCCGATCCCGCCGACCGCTTTCTAGCCGCGACAGCGAAGGTGCTAAAACTGACATTGTTGACTGCTGACCAACGATTGCTTGGCCTCGGAGACATCGCCTCGTTAGCCAATAGATAATCTGGAATTCAATCGATGCTGATTTTTCGCAAACAGCCAGAAGGCATACATCGCCCGCAGATGCCGGCCGACATAGTCATCGTTGGCGGTGGACCCGCAGGAATGGCCTGCGCCCTGCGGCTTGCGCAGCTGATTGATGAGCACAACGCGAAGAACCCTGACTCGCAGCTCAGCAAAGAGAACATTTACCTTCTAGAAAAGGCCCGCGAAATCGGCCAGCATTGCCTCTCCGGAGCCTTGCTCGATACACGGTCGATGCGCGAGTTGCTGCC
Source organism: Terriglobales bacterium (assembly GCA_035517535.1). Classification (GTDB taxonomy): domain Bacteria; phylum Acidobacteriota; class Terriglobia; order Terriglobales; family Acidobacteriaceae; genus Gp1-AA145. The sequence continues at coordinate 4,620 of DATIYR010000021.1, read as the reverse complement.
GGGATTTGAAAAGGAAGCTCCGCTCGATGCGGCGGTTACGAAAGAAGCCGTTTACTTTCTCACTGAGAAAGGCAAGTTCAAATTTCCGGTTACGCCGCCGCCGTTGCGCGACCACGGCAATTACCTGATCTCGATCAATCGTTTCGTGAAATGGCTCGGCGGCAAGGTCGAAGAAGCCGGGGTGACCGTATTCACGGGGTTTGCGGGATCGGAGTTGTTATACGAAGGCAATCGCGTGGCTGGCGTTCGCACAGATGACAAGGGACTCGACAAGCAGAACCAGCCCAAGTCGAATTTCGAACCCGGATACGACCTGCAGGCAAAGGTTGTCATTCTGGCCGAGGGCACTCGCGGTTCGTTGACCAAGCAACTGATTCAGAAATTCGATCTGATGAAAGATCGTAACCCGCAGACTTACGGGCAAGGAATCAAGGAGCTGTGGGAAGTTCCTTCCGGCCGTATCGCTCCGGGCGAGGTGATCTACACCATGGGCTGGCCGCTAACTGCGCGCGAATACGGCGGTGCATGGATTTACGGCGGTAAGGACAATGTTGTCTCGCTCGGCTTCGTCACCGGCCTCGACTATCCCGATCCGCGCCTCGATCCGCAACACGTTCTGCAGGATTTCAAGCAGCATCCTTTTGTTCGCAAGCTGCTCGAGGGCGGCAAGATGACCCGCTACGGCGCGAAGTCATTGCCGTACGGCGGATGGTGGGCGGTTCCGCCGCTGGCGGGGAATGGATGGATGATTGTCGGCGACTCGGCGGGATTTTTGAATTCGCAGCGGTTGAAGGGGATTCATCTTGCGATCAAGAGTGGAATGCTTGCGGCTGAAACGGCCTTTGAAGGTTTAAAGAAAGATGATTTCTCCGCCGCTTCGCTGGGCGCATATCAGAACAAGGTTGAGAGCAGCTGGATTAAAGAAGAACTCTGGAAGGTGCGCAACTTTCATCAAGGTTTCGAGCATGGTTTCTGGCGCGGAATGTTTCATGCCGGTGTCCAGCAGTTCACCGGCGGACGCGGTGTGCGCAGGCGATATCTTGGAACTCCTGGCTACACGCGCATGAAGAAACTGAGCGATCTGCCGGCGGATGGCGGAGCGGAAGCGCACCTGCTCGGCCCGGCTAAAGGCGACGGGAAGCTCACGTTCGACAAGCTCACCGATCTTTATCACTCGGGAACGAAGCATGAAGAAGACCAGCCCGCGCATTTGATCATCCACGATACGAACATCTGTGAGTCGCGCTGCGTGCGCGAGTACGCCAGCCCATGCCAGAATTTCTGTCCGGCCAACGTTTACGAGATGCTTGACGATTCATCCGCCCCGAACGGCAAACGCATCAGTCTGAATCCCTCCAATTGCGTGCACTGCAAGACCTGCGATATTCAGGATCCATACCACATCATTACCTGGGTCCCGCCTGAGGGCGGCGGCGGGCCAAACTACGACGGAATGTGAGGACGAATGAAAACTGTCAGAAGCTCAGCTTTTTTGCTTTTGATTTTGTCAGCTGCGGCGTTGGCGCAGACCTCGGGGCCGCAGGTTACGATCCCCTCCAGCGGCTTCGCAGGACTGGATAAGTACCGGGCATCCCGCGTTGCGATTTACTTTGACGATTACGGTCAACTGGCGCGCTATCGCGACGCGAATGCCGCGCTCAAGCCGCCTGCGCCCGGCGAGAATCGCGTCGTCTTTTTCGGAGATTCGATCACCGATATCTGGAAGCTTGATGAATCCTTTCCCGGGAAGCCGTACATCAATCGCGGCATCGGCGGCCAGACGACTTCACAGATGCTGGTGCGTTTTCGCCAGGACGTAATCAATCTTCAACCAAAAATTGTTGTGATTCTGGCCGGAACGAATGACATTGCCGGCAACACCGGGCCGATTTCAAACGAAGACATCGAAGCCAATCTGTCGGATTTTGTTGAACTCGCCCGCGCGCACGACATTCGCGTGATCTTCTCTTCACTTTTACCTGTGTACAACTACACGCCCGAATCGAAAGATTTCTTCGCGCAGCGCCCGCGTGACAGGATTATCGCCCTGAACAAATGGCTGAAGAATTATTCGGCGGCTAACAATCTGGTCTATCTCGATTATTTCAATTCCATGGTCGATGGCAACGGCATGCTCGAACGCAATCTGTCGAATGACGGCCTTCATCCCAATAAAGCCGGATTCGCAGTGATGGCGCCGTTGGCAGAGAAGGCAATTGAGCAGGTGCTGCAAACCAGCGCCAATGCCGTGCCGTCTCCGCCAACTCAGATCGGAGTAGCTGTCCATTGATTGGCAATTAATCGCCTCTCTTTCCGTTGCTTGGGCATCTATAATTGAATCGAGTTTCCGACCGCCGCGGCCTGCGGGAATACCTGGTTGCGGGGGCGAGGAGCGGTTTTCTCGGCGAACTCTCTTGTTCTTTGCGCTCCCTGCGGTTAAGAGCCTTTGACCGCGGTGATTGCACTCTGAAGAGTTCAAAGTATCGCTCCGAGGGTGCAGGTGGAAACGCCGGCGCCTCCCGTGCTTGGAAAGGAAACGCCGTCGGAAGTAATCCGCCTGCCTTTACCTTTTGCAGAAGCACTCAGCATTCAGCAATCAGCATTCAGTCCTGAGAAGTCGTACAAGAGCTGAACGATCTGCTTGGCTGAATGCTGAGTACTGTGTGCTGAATGCTTCTCATCGACAAATTCGGTCGCGCCATCACCGATCTGCGGATTTCGATCACCGACCGCTGCAACTACAAATGTGTCTATTGCCGTACCGGGAATGAAGGCGCAATCTACGGTGAGCTCCCGTTTTCCGATTACTTGCGGATGGCAAAGGTACTGGTCTCGCTCGGAATCACGAAGATCCGCCTGACCGGCGGCGAGCCGCTGTTGCGAAGAGGGGTGGTCGATTTTGTGCGGCAGCTGCGAGAGTTGCACACGCCAGATCAGAATGACTTGGACCTTGCGATCACCACGAACGGCCATCTACTAGCTGATCTCGCACAGCCTCTCAAGGATGCCGGCCTTAACCGCATAACCATCAGCATGGATGCGGTCGATCCTGATCGCTTTTCGCGGATCACACGCGTTCCGGGCGGCTTCGATCATGTGCTCGCCGGCGTTCGCGCTGCGCGAGATGCAGGCCTGTGGCCGGTGAAAGTCAATTGCGTGCTCATGCGCGGTTTCAATGAAGATCAGATTATCCCCTTCGGCATGTTCGCGCGCGAAGAAGGCGTGATCGTGCGCTTCATCGAATTTATGCCGCTGGAGGAAGATCGCGTGTGGTCGCCTTCGGTGGTAGTCACTCTCGATGAAATTCTCGAGCGCATGGCGGAATATCGGCCCTTGGCTGAGATTCCGCATCATCGAAGTGAAACCGCCCGGCGCTATCGCTTCGATGATGGGATCGGCGAGATGGGAATCATTGCGCCGGTCTCGCATCCATTTTGTGGCCATTGCAGTCGCATCCGCATTACTTCCGACGGCAAGATTCGCACCTGCCTGTTTTCCGTCTGGGACCATGACCTGCACGAGTTGATGAAGCGTGGCGCTTCCGATAACGATATGGCCGAGTTCATTCGCAATGTGGTGAGCAGGAAAGAGGAGCGGCATCACATAGGCGAGCCAGATTTTGTGCCGGCGTCGCGGACGATGGTTCATATTGGAGGATAGCCATCAGCTCTCAGCCGTCAGCCATCAGCAAAAGCGCCTTCATCCAAGTCGCCGGGAGATGGCTAAGCGGATTCGCAGCGGTTCCCTTCGTGAACCTTCGTGTCCTTCGTGGTTTTTTCGTTTTCCTGCTAACGGCTTCAGCTGTCTGCGATGCTCAGCAAAATTATCTCGGCTTCGATCGTAATGACTATCCCGGCGATCAAAATCTCAAGACTTTGCGGCAGACGTTTTCCTACACCGGCTATTGGCTGAACAATCCGCCGGGCGAGAACAGCAACGGCTGGGTCGGAAAGCGCCGGACATTGCAGTCTGCGGGATTCGGATTTCTGGTTCTCTTTAATGGCCGGCTCGATAAGCAGCTGAGGCATAACCCCGCTTGGCTCGGCAAAACTGATGGAAACGCTGCCGTCGCAGCAGCGCGTCGCGAAGGCTTCCCCGCGCAATCGATCATTTTTCTCGACATCGAAGAAGGCGGGCGCATGCTGCCCGAACAAAAGGCATACATCTACGCCTGGGTGGACGCTGTGAACAGCGCCAACTTCAGGGCGGGAGTTTATTGCTCGGGTATTCCGGCGCAAGAAGACAAAAACACCAGCATCGTGACCGCGAACGATATTCGCGACAACTCGCAGGGAAGGAAAATTTCCTATTGGGCGACGAATGACGCGTGTCCGCCTTCGCCCGGCTGCAGTTTTCCAGCGAATCCTCCTTCGCCAGCTGCGAGCGGAGTGGATTTTGCGGACATTTGGCAGTTCGTGCAGTCGCCGCGGCGGAAGGAATTTGCGTCGCAATGCCACAATTACAACCGGGACGGGAACTGCTACCCGCCGGGGATGAATCGGGCCAGCCACTTGCACGTGGACGTGAACACGGCCATGTCTTCAGACCCATCGGGCGCAAGATAGCCTCAAGGGGGAAGCAGATTCCTCGTTGTCGAGCGAACTCGACGCCTCGGAATGA
>DATIYR010000020.1:0-8222 GCA_035517535.1 Terriglobales bacterium | reverse complement strand
TCCGAGTTCGCGGGCCGCACTGGCATTCCTGTCGCGGAAACACAAGCTGGAAAAGGTTCGTTGCCTTACGATCATCCGCAGTCGTTGGGAGCAATTGGCGTGACCGGTACGCCTGGAGCCAATCTTGTGGCGCGCAATGCTGGCCTTATTATTGGGATTGGAACCCGCTACTCCGATTTCACCACGGCGTCGCAGACTGCATTTCAGAATCCGGATGTGCGTTTTATTAATGTAAACATCAGCGAGTTCGATGCCGGAAAGCAATCGGCCTTGGCGCTAGCGGGAGATGCGCAAGTCATCGTTAAAGAATTGGACTGCGCAACTCAGGGCTTCAAAGTTGCCGACTCTTACACGTGCCAGGTGAACTCGTATCGCGAGGCTTGGGAAAAAGAGGTGGAGAGAATTCACACCCTCGACTGGGGCCCTCCGATTAGCCAGGGTGAAGTGATTGGGGTCGTAAACCAAGTTTCTGGCCCGCGGGATGTGATGGTATGCGCTGCGGGCAGCATGCCCGGAGATCTCCACAAGCTCTGGCGAACGCGCGACCCAAAGGGCTATCACGTTGAGTATGGCTATTCATGCATGGGATACGAAATCGCCGGTGGACTTGGGGTGAAAATGGCGGCTCCCGATCGCGACGTCTACGTCATGGTTGGCGATGGATCGTATTTGATGATGGCGCAGGAAATCATGACCTCACTTCAGGAGGGATACAAACTCAACATCGTAGTACTTGATAACCACGGATTTTCCAGTATTGGCGGGCTTACACGCGCGTGCGGAAATAACGGAATGGGGACGGAGTATCGCTATCGCAGCAAGGGGAAGCTCGAGGGCGAGTTGATTCCTGTAGACTTTGTTCAAAATGCGCAGAGTCTGGGCGCGGACGCGGTGCGCGCTAACTCAAAGGATGACTTGAGACATGCGCTTCTGAACGCAAAGAAATCTAAAAAGACATCGGTTATAGTGATCGAAACTGCATTTGATCAACGCGTTCCGGGATACGAATCCTGGTGGGACGTACCGATTGCAGAAGTTTCCGAAGTAGAATCTGTGCGCGCCGCACGCGCGAAGTACGTTGAGGCCACGAAAAAACAGAGGATTTTCTAGAGAACGCCGATCAGTCGGCTGCGCCCTGAGCCATGTGCAGCGCCAGCCCGCATGATTCGCGGATGCGAAGCTCCGGCTGCAGCTTGCGCACAATCGCCTTTTCGCGGCTTCCATTAATTCTTCGAAGTAGCAATTCAACGGCTTCGCTGCCCAATTGGTGCTTTGGCAATTCCACCGTTGTCAGTTTGGGGCGAAACACCCCCAGCCACGGATAGTCGTCGAAACTCACCAATCTAAAATCTTCTGGGCAGCTCAACTTCATTTCCTCAGCTGCGCGCAGCAGGCCGACCGTCATTAAATAATTGGCGACGTAAATTCCGTCAGGTTGATGGGAGAGCAAGGTGTGCCCAGCGCGAAAGCCGGACTCGACGCGGTAGTCTCCCTCAAACACCAACTTCTCATTAAAGGGCAGGCCTTGTGCCTTCAGAGCATCGTGAAATCCTTGCCAGCGAGCGATTGCGTTGCTTACCTTGAGAGGTCCGCTGACCAGGCCGATGCGGCGGCAGCCCGCGCGTACCAGATGGCAGACGGCATCGTAGGCGCCCTGATAGTCATCGGAGACCACCGCATCTTTCGTGAGCTTCGGATATTGGCGCATGACCAACACAAAAGGAATGTTCACTTCCTTAATCATCTGGCAGAGGGGTGGGCGAAAGTCGCCGGCGGCTTTGTTCAGCAGGATTCCATCCACGCGTTTCGAGAGCAATAGTTCAATCTGGTTCTCTTCTTTATCCAGCGTGTCATCGCTATTGCAAAGCAGAAGATTGTATCCTTGCTTCTGCGCGGCGTCTTCCGCGCCACGCACAACCATCGGAAAAAACGGATTGGCGATGTCTGAAACAATCATGCCAATCGTGTGAGTGCGCTGCTTCGCTAAGCTGCGTGCGATGAGGTTTGGTCGATAGTTCAGCTTACGAATGGCTGCCTCGACCCGCTCGCGCAGCTTCTTGCCAACGTGGCTCTTCTTGTTGACAACGGCGGAGACGGTGAAAACCGAAACATCCGATTCGCGCGCCACATCATAGATGCTAGCGGCTTTCGCCATCTTCGAGTTTCTAGTTTGTCTGCCGGCAGCCATATTCTGAAACTTGAATCTTAGTCCTAACTTTCGCGGTCCGCCCGGCTGAGCCTTTGGTTGCGAATCGCTTTGTGATCTAATCCACGCAATTGTTCGATGTTCTCCAGCACTTTGTGTATTGCGTCGACAATCGCATCTACGTCCTGTTCGCCGCCTAAGAACAATTGATGCATAAACCAGATTGCTTCGTGATACGCAGCGCGCTCGGCTTCGGGGCAAGAGTACATAGTTCTCAAATCGAGCGGCTTCTCGCGCCCGCAGCTGAGCGCCGGGAAATCCGACGCCTTCACCGGGAACAACGAACTTTTATACACCGGCTCATAGAACAGGCCGTCACATGGAATACCCTCCATTTGCAACGCGGCTACAAAGGCTGCGCGCGGAATTCCATCCATCTGCTCCTCAGAGTATTTCATCACGTAGCCGTAAGGCGCCAGGCGTGTAATCCGCGGATCAGGTTTCATCAATCGGATTCCCTTCGTGCCATTCAAGCGGCGGTCAAGGTACTTCATATTCTGCTCGCGGATCTTCGCCTGTTCGGGGAGGCGATCGACTTGGGGTCCCAGCACCGCCGCTTGAAATTCGCCCAGCCTGTAATTGAAGCCGATGATGCGATGATGAAATTCATCGGTTACACTGGCGCGGCCGGCATTAATGTAGGTCTGCACTTTTTCCATATACTCAAGATTGTTAGTGATCACCGCGCCGCCCTCGCCTGCTGTGATCAGCTTGCTCGACTGAAAACTGAATGTTCCCAGGTCTCCCATCGACCCCGCGCCTTTGTCCTTCCACAATCCGCCGTGGGCGTGAGCACAATCTTCAATTACTTTTAACTTGTGCTTTGTGGCTATTCGCAGAATTTCGTCCATATCCGCAAACCGCATTCCCAGATGAACAGGAAGGATCGCTTTCGTTTTCGGGGTAATTGCCCTCTCGATCAAATTCGCGTCAAGGCAGTACGTTTCAGGATCGATGTCAACGAAAACTGGAACCGCATTCACCAGAAGCACCGGACCGACCGTTCCCTCCCACGTATAAGCGGGTACGATGACTTCATCGCCCGGTTGGATATCAATCGCCTTTAAAGCAGCCTGGATCGCGACCGTGCCGGTATTTACGCATTGCGCATACTTGACCGTGTGCAGCGCAGCAAATTTCTTCGCAAACGCGGTCGCGTGTATACCAGGAAATGGTTGGCCGCCCCAAAGTGAGCTGTTCAGAACTTGCTGCAATGCCTGCGCCTCCTCCTTCATTGGCATCGGCCATTGCGTGAACGGAGTTTTACGTGAGGCGTGACCTCCCATAATGGCTAGCTTTTCCACGGCTTCTCCCCTCTGCTTAGTGCAGCCCTTGTTCTTAACGGCCTACGTGTTATCCGGATTCGGAAGCATGACGGAGCGAACGAATTCATCCAGCTCGTGACATGCGGTAATGAATTGGCGCAAGGTTCGCCTCGTCGGCGCGAAAGAATCGAATTCTTCAATCACCATTCCATCTTCCGCATACGCGCGGGTGAAGTCCGGAAATTTCCTCGAGAGTTCCTTCACAACCTTCGGATCGACCGCATTATCTATTCGGCTGCGGACTTCAACATCGCTGGCATTAAACCGCACCTGCCACGAATATGGCGGTGAGATCACGACATCACCGCCAATTAACTCGCTCCAGTGCATGTGATTGCGAAACGCCGCTGAGAGCAGGCGGATTCGGTATCCGCGCTCGCGGAATATTTGGTAGGTCCTTTTAAAAACCGCAACTCCGGCCCATTCCAGGTATCCGGGATCAATGGCGATATTCTCCTTCTCGATCACCACCTTTAACCAATCATCGAGACGGCCGACCATGATCGTGCACACCGGCCCCATGCTCGCGATTTCTTTTCCTTCGCGCTCGCGGCGTGTCAGCCCGCGTTCGACAGCTTCCGCCACAGCAGTGCATTGGGGCAGGCTAAAGCAGACGGTGGCATTCACGCTGATGCCGCGGTAGGTTGCCTCCTCCATCGCAGGAATTCCTGCCCGCGTTGCAGGAATTTTCACGATCATGTTCGGAGCCAGCGCGCTGAACTCGATTGCCTGTTCGATAATGGCTTTCGTGTCGCGGAAGAGCCGCGGATCGGTTTGAATCGAGAGCCGACCGTTCTTCCCCAGCTCTCTGTCAAAGATCGGTTTCAACAAGGCGGCGCCTTTTACCGAGATGTCACGCACCAATTGCCAGGCGATTTCCTCTTCACCCGCTTCCGGTCGCTGTTCAATGAGCTCGCGAATTCGGTCTTTCACGCCAGGATCTTTTTTCAGCACCGCAAGCGCAATCACAGGATTGCAGGTTGCGCCCACCGCACCGTGCTCAATCGAGTAAACCAACTCCTGGGGTGACGCTGAATCGTTCCAGAGGCACGTCGATGTCGTCTGCGTCATTTCATGCAGCGGACTCTTGTATGCGACTGCAATCGCCTTCACTGGCTAGCTCCTTGCGACAACTTCAGCCTGGTCCAGCGTGACCGGACACGGCTGATCTCGTAGATGCGACCTCTCAGCGGCAACAGAGATCGCGAGTGCTCTCAATCCATCCTCGCCCGAAACTTGCAGCGGAAGCTCATGGAGTATGCGGTGCGCGAAATCATTCAGTTCGGCGAGATAAGCATCGGCGAACCGCGAGAGATAGTGGTCGGCAAGATCGTTGGTCCGCCTGTTCGCCGTTAAGAACATCACTGGCGTTTTCTGCAGTGATCCAATAAAGATCGAGCCCTTTGAACCGACCACTTCCGTACGTACGTCGTACGCGTATAAAGCCTGCACATACGATTCCACGTTGCCGATTGCGCCGCGGGCAAACTTGAGATTAACCACGCTTGCGACGATATCGCCGTATTCGGCTATCTCCGGTCGAATCGCCACCGTCGCGTATGCCTGCGCCTCGATGACTTCGTCTCGCATCAGCCATCGCGCCAAATCGAAATCATGGATTGTGCTGTTGTAAAACAACATCCCGTTTAATTGCGATTGATATGAGGAAATCGGCGGCACATCTTTGTCACGCCCCAGCGACTTAAAAATTACCGGCTCGCCGATTTCACCGCCCTCAATCCGCTTCATGGCTTCCTGGTGAGCGGCGTCGTAACGCCGCATGAACCCGATTTGCAGTCGAACACCAAACTTCTCAACCGCGCCCATTGCCTCATGCGCATCGGTCAGGTTTGTGGCGATAGGTTTTTCGCAGAGAATGTCTTTACCGGCGCTTGCGGCAATTTGAATTGCCTGAGCGTGGAATTTGTCAGGGGAAGCAATCAGCACCGCGTCGATATCCTTGCACTCAAGCATTTCTTCGAGACTGCGGAATACATGCTCTAACTCCAACTCCTTCGCGACTTGCCGTGCCCGCTGGAAAGCTGGGTCCGCGACTGCGACAAGCTGTGCCTCGGGCACCAACCTGCGCAGGTTATAAGCATGGCGGCGGCCCATCTCTCCTGCGCCAAGCACTCCGATTCCAACCTTGTGACTCAACGTGGTCCTCGTTTCTAAATGGACTAAGCGATTAGCGCATTTGGACTAACTGGCGCGAACGGTATTCAGGTCAGTAACCACCCCGCGCAAATATCGCAACCCGGTCGCAACGCTCTCTGCTGGCGAAACAACAGTTTCGCCAAATTTTACGTCTTGCTCTATAACCATCCAGCCCGCGTAGTTATTTGCCTCCAGCACCCGGAAGAATCCTGGAAAGTCGATCGAGCCCTGCCCAACAATCGTGAACACTTTCTCTTCGATCGCCTGCTCGAAGGTCAACTTCTTCTTCTTGGCCTCCGCAAGAATTTTTTTTTCCACATCCTTTATGTGTACAAGCCGTAAAACGCTTGCGAACTTACCGGCTTCGACTACGCAGTCCCCTCCGCCATATTCGCAATGTCCTGTATCAAGGCACAAGCCCACTCCGGTATGCGAGGTCTCGTTAAAGAAGCGTTCGCACTCCTGAGGTGTCTCTATATATGTTGCAACGTGAGGATGGAAGACCAGATCCAATCCAAAATCGGACGACACTTTTGCGGCTTCTTCTACAACTTTGGCCACGTTCTTCCATTGTGCGGAGGTCAATCCGGCGCTGCCATCCTTCGGGACGCGTCCTGAAATCCGGTTTCTTTCCTCGCTCTGATCATCGGCCAGCACCAGGAATGGAGCCTTCAAAGACGAGAGCAAGTCTCCTACCTGCCGGATTCTCTCAACGGCAATTCCCGCCGACGCGGGATCGCTCAATACCACTGGAACGAAAGAACCGAGCAGCTTCAAATTTCTTTTTTCAAGTTGAGGTCTCAATATAGCGGGATCAGTCGGGAAAAAACCATATGGACCCAGCTCAGTCCCGGTGTAGCCAGCCTCCACCATTTCGTCCAACATGGTTTCGTAAGATTGGTCCCAAGAGGGACCGGGATAATCCAGCACACCCCAGCTATTTGGTGCGCATGCGAAATGAAAGCGGGACCTGACATCAACCATAAGAGAACCTCGATCCTGACCAACTGCCAAGGGGTTGGGGCGGACTGTGCAAAAATTCAGCTTCCAAATTTAGCACAAAAACCTTAGACTCTAACCGCTTATTTAATCCTTAATCTGACAGTCACAAGAGTGCGGTATCAGAACCCAAAATGCCAGCCGTTTTCTCGAGAAATTCATTGCGGCGTTTGAAGTTGTTCATGCCTTTGCCGTGCCGCTTCAGATTCCCGATCATTCTGCTGCTACTCTCCCTGTCTTTAGCGGCGCAGGATTCCAACCCGAATCTCAGCGATAGCGGATTTGAAGCTGCGGACACGAGCAAATTCTGGCATGTGGATCCATCGGAGGCAAATCAGCCGTTCTCGATCAGCGCCGATGCCAGTAATGAGAAAGAGGGAAAGCAGTCTTTACTCATCAGCGCGAGCGAGCCTGTTCACCTGACACTCAGGCAAGAGATATTTCTTCCGGTTGGAACTCTATGGCGCCTCACGGGGTGGGTGAAGTCGTCGGCATCGACAACTCCGAGAGGGAATGATGCGTGGGAGTCGTCGGCGAGGGCGCAAAGAATTGGCATTGAAGCGCAGGTCGGAGATCAGGGCTTCAGTGCATCAGCTCCCGCCTCCGGCGAATGGCAACAGGAGAGTTTGCTGTTCCGCGTGCCGTCTCCGGGCAGGGTAACGGTGGCGCTGAGTGCGTTTAACCAACAAAGTGGGAAAGTGTGGTTCGATGACATCCGGCTAGAACCAGTGCCGGAGCCCGCGCAAACAGAGTTGATCACAATCACGGATGAGCGGTACGGCAAGCGGCCGATTGACCGGAAACAAGGGGGCCAGTTCATGGAGCCGCTGGCTGACGTTTTGCCCTCGATGACGGCGCAGCAGGTTCAGTCGACCAGCTTTGAAGAAGAGACGCCGTGGAACTACGCCTACAAGGCTGCCATCGACAAGCCGTATCGCCCGTGGTATCCCGACGGCAGCGTCCACGTAGCGAACTACTCTTACGACACGCAGAATCCATTCAATGGGAAGCGTTCGCAGAAAATCGAACTTCCGGTTGCAAATACATGGGCGGGAATCTCACAAGACGGTTTTTACCTGGAAGCAGATCACAGCTACCGCTTAAGACTGCATATTCGCGGCTTGGGAAATGTTCCGTTAAAGGCATCACTGCATGGAGACGGAGAAGTAATTGCGGGTCCAGTTTCACTGGGGCGCAGTACTGCACAATGGCGAGCGCTAGAGGCAACATTAACGGCGAAGCGCAAAATACAGACCGCCACGCTCACCATTGAATTCGAAGGACCCGGCACGGTTTGGCTCGATCGAGTTTACTTGATCGACACAAATGCCGTATTGGGACTCTGGCGTCCGGATGTGGTGCAGGCGCTAAAGGCGATGAATCCCGGGATTGTGCGCTTTGGCGGAAGCGCGATTGAAACTTTTGAGTGGGAGAAAACCGTCGGGAGTTGGGATGATCGTGTTCCCTTCCCCGACGATCCCTGGGGTGGTCTTCAGGAGAACTTCGTAGGAGTGGAGGAGTTCGTCCAAGTCGTT
>DATIYR010000019.1:0-2865 GCA_035517535.1 Terriglobales bacterium | reverse complement strand
TCTCTGCCCTTCGCCGCCGGAAAGCGTCGCCGCCGAACGGTCGAGCGAGATGTAGCCAAGCCCGACCGCATTCAAGAACTGCAGCCGCTCCACAATCTCCTGCATGATCCGCCCGGCAATCTGCTCTTCGCGTCCAGTCAGGCGAATCGTTTTCGCTTTTTCCAGCGCGCGCGAAACCGGCATAGCCGTGAAGTCCGCAATCGACATGCCTTCCACCTGCACCGCCAAACTCTCCGCTCGCAGTCGTTTGCCATGGCAGGCAGGACATTCGGTCGCCGACATGTGCTCCATCAGCCAGTCGCGGTATCCCTCTGACGTCGAGCTTTCGAGCGAGTTCCTCAAATATCCAAAGACGCCCAGAAAACCAGTTTTGCCGCGGCCCTCCGGTTCCCCATACAAAAACAGGTTTTGTATTTTCTCGGGAAACTTCTCAAACGGGGTGGCCAAGTCGATCTTGTATGCCTCCGCGACGATTTTGATCTGGTGAATCAGATTCTGCGACGCCGACCCAGGTCCGAGCGCACCGTCGAGCAAGGGTTTTGACCAGTCGTTAACTACTTTCGCGGGATCGAAATCATACGTGCTGCCTAATCCATGACACTCGGGGCATGCTCCGTACATGCTGTTGAACGAGAATGAACGCGGCTCCAGCTTCGGCACATCAATACCGCAATCCGGGCACGCCAGCCGTTCGGAATAAAGTTGCTCCTCGCCGCCGACAATTGCAACCTGGACCAATCCGCCCGCCAATTTCATCGCCAAGCCGACCGACATTTCCAGCCGCTGCTCAATTCCAGCTTTTACGAGCAGCCGATCAACTACGACTTCAATGGTGTGGTTCTTGCGCTTGTCGAGCTGAATTTCATCTTCCAGGCTCACCAGTTCGCCATCGATCCGCGCCCGCGTGAAGCCGTGCTCGACGAGCTTCTCCATCTCTTTTTTGAATTCGCCCTTGCGCCCGCGAACGATTGGAGCAAGAACCATCACGCGGTCTTCCGGTGTGAGTGCCATGACCCGCTGCACAATTTGCGCCGCCGTTTGCCGCGAGATCGCGCGCCCGCATTTCGGGCAATGCGGAATACCAATAGAGGCAAACAGCAGGCGCAGATAGTCATAGATTTCTGTGATTGTTCCCACGGTCGATCGCGGGCTTCGGCTTGTGGTCTTCTGCTCAATCGAGATTGAAGGGCTCAGGCCGTCGATCGAGTCCACATCCGGCCGCTCCATCTGATCCAGAAATTGCCGCGCGTATGCCGAGAGCGTCTCAACGTATCGCCTCTGGCCTTCCGCATAAATCGTGTCAAATGCCAGCGAAGACTTGCCCGATCCGCTCAGCCCAGTAATGACCGTGAACGTGTTCCGAGGAATGTCCACGTCAATATTTTTCAGATTGTGCTGCCGGGCACCCCGGACCGAAATTTCCTTAATGGCCATTGTTCGCTTGACTACTGGACCTTGGTAACGTGGACGGGTCCTCAGATATGTTGGAGAGTGGGTGTGCGCGGCTTTACTCACGTATCTTAGTTGTAAACAGCGGCAAGCGTCAACGCGGGTAAAGTGATAGGCGCACCGGTTTCGCCTGGCTCGCTTCTATCAGCAGTTTGGTGGCCCGGAGTTAAGCCGTTTCTTTTCTTGCTGCTGGGGCGACGGAAGGCAGGCCGAATTTGGGAAGTTTACTGACCGCGTTTGTAATCAGTTTCACCGTCGCCGGATCTGTTGCCCTCGGAGTCACCGCCGCATACGCGAGTGTTCTCATCCTGCTACATGCCTTTGCGCAGAACACCCCGAAGCTGCAGCCGCAGCGTCCGGTGGCGCTGGCTGCAAAGGCGGGCGGAGACTAAGAACTCCGAAGCCGCAGTACACCTGTTTTCTTCAGCCATATGATTCTGCTCGGGGGAAAGGCGCACTAAGCAGATTTCTTGGTGCGTGCCGCAAATTCGATGACTTGCCCCAGCTTACCTGCTTCCTTTGGAGTCACACGCCGGAACGATTTTGGCACGTAAAACTCGATGATTTTTGCCATTGTTCAACCACCCCACGTGTTCTGTAGATTGTAAACCCGCTCTGGCACTGGAAGTCGCGAACGGAGGGCTCTGGTTCGGCCGTTCCCCTTAAACCTGCTCGCGTCCGCAGCCGATATTTCGAAGTGATGTCCTCTGTTAATAGTGCTTCGCCAAAAGAAAACGTATCGAAGGTCCTGCTCGTCGATGACAGCCGCTTTCTGCGGACGGCAAATGAGCGAACCCTCCTCAAAGCGGGATATAACGTAGAGGTCGCGCCCGATGGTGAAGAAGCGCTTGAGTTGGCTGCGCAAGCTAAGTACGACCTGATTATCCTGGAGGTAATTATCCCTTGACTTCACGTAGGGGATAGGGCTACGATTGATTCAATAAGGACGACAGGGCGTAGCGGCCCGCCGCCGTCGGTTTGCGAAAAAGTGGCCCGAATCCCAGTCAATCATGTTCTATCCGGCGCGGGCTTCTTCCGGGTGCCGATGGAATATAAACGGCGCAACGACCAACTACGCCCAGTCTGCTTGATACTCCGAAACCGTGACCTCCCGCTTGCGAAACGGGCGTTTGGTTCGGCACCTAATAGATTAGCACTGGTAATCAAGCGAGTGACCCGTGAAGTATATGACTTCGCAAAATAAAAAGTTCGTTGAGTTATCAGATATTCTCGCGCTACGTCTTGAATGCAAACGTGGCAAATGCCGTACCTCTATAACGATTCCCTTTGCTCAAAACTTAATGGGCAAGGAAGTACGCACTTGTCCTAGCTGCGGGGAGCCGTGGGCGCAATTTGGTGAGGCTTCATATGAAACTGTCGTTACCGATTTCGCCGACAAACTGAGGCGATTCCGCG
>DATIYR010000018.1:0-11277 GCA_035517535.1 Terriglobales bacterium | reverse complement strand
GTCGCTCTCATTAAGTGATCTGCTGAAACGAATGCTGGAGATGAACGGCAGCGACTTGCACATCACCACCAACTCGCCGCCGCAAATCCGCGTGCATGGGCATTTGGTGCCGCTCGATCTGCCACAACTGACGCCGGCCGAAACCAAGCAACTGGCCTACAGCGTGATGACCGACTCGCAGAAGCACCGTTTCGAGGAACATCTCGAGCTCGACTTTTCATTCGGTTTGAAGGGTCTGGCCCGCTTCCGCGCGAACGTTTTCAATCAGCGCGGCGCGACTTCTGCCGTCTTCCGCGTGATTCCATTCGAGATCAAGAACTTCAGCCAGCTTGGACTACCGCCGGTGGTGACGAAATTGTGCGAAAAACCGCGCGGCCTCGTTCTCGTGACCGGTCCAACCGGATCGGGAAAATCGACGACGCTGGCAGCGATGATCGACAAGATCAACTCCGAGCGCCACGATCACATCCTCACCATCGAGGACCCGATCGAATTTGTTCACATGAACAAGAACTGCGTGGTGAACCAGCGTGAGCTGCACGCGGACACAAAAAGTTTCGCGGACGCTTTACGCGCGGCTCTCCGCGAAGACCCGGATGTGGTGCTCATCGGCGAAATGCGTGACCTCGAAACCATCGAGTCGGCGCTCCGCATCGCGGAAACCGGCCACTTGACCTTCGGCACGCTGCACACCAACTCAGCGTCTTCGACCATCAACCGAATCATCGACGTTTTTCCCGCGCACCAGCAGCCGCAAATTCGCGCGCAGTTGTCACTGGTGCTCGAAGGCATCATGTGCCAAAGCCTTTTACCGAAGGGTGACGGAAAAGGGCGGGCGATGGCCATGGAAATTCTTATTCCCAATTCGGCCGTGCGCAACCTGATCCGTGAAGACAAAATTCACCAGATTTACTCCGCCATGCAGTCCGGCCAGGAGAAGTTTGGAATGCAGACATTCAACCAGGCGCTGGCCACGTTGTATCTACAAAAGCAGATCACGCTCGATGTTGCTTTGGCGCGGTCGAGCAATGCGGATGAACTGCAGGAAATGATCAATCGCGGCGCGAGCCTGGCGGGCAGGACAGCAGGAGTTCCCGCCAAGGCAACCGCCACAGGAAAGCATTAATTGTCAGGAGCTGGGAAACAGAGTTGAACTAGTCGCCGAACAGAGAGGAATCGATGCCAGTATTCACATTTACAGGAAAAAACTCTTCCGGAGAAAAGGTCACCGGCGAACGCGTCGCGGTGAACAAGCAAGTGCTCGCGATGCAATTGCGGCGCGAGCAGATTGCGACGCCAACCATTCGCGAGAAGGGAAAAGAATTCGCGATGCCCACCTTCGGGTCGGGCAGTGTAAAAGTCAAGGACGTGGCCATCTTCTTCCGCCAGTTCTCGGTCATGATCGATGCTGGACTTCCGCTGGTCCAGTGCCTTGAAATTCTGGCGGCCAACCAGGAAAACATGGCATTCCAGAAAGCGTTGACCGCGGTCCGGACGACGGTTGAAGGCGGTTCAACGCTGGCGAATGCCATGCGCCAACACCCGAAGATTTTTGATGACCTTACCACCAACATGATCGAGGCCGGCGAAACCGGCGGTATTCTCGACATCATCCTACAGCGGCTGGCGACCTATGTGGAAAAGGCGGTCAAGCTGAAATCAGCCGTGAAGTCGGCCTTGATCTACCCGGTCTCGGTTATTTCGCTTGCGGGATTAATCGTGGCGGCACTGCTGAAGTGGGTGGTGCCGATTTTCGCAAATCTGTTCGCCGGCTTGGGCGTCGCGCTGCCGCTTCCGACGCGAATCGTCATGGGCCTGAGCGCTTTCGTAGGCCAATTCTGGTGGTTCTTCATCGTGGGAATTGTGGGCTCGGTCTTCGGGATCAAGTACATCCGGAAAGACCCGCGTGGTCGTTATTGGATGGACTACATCATGCTGAAAATGCCCGTGGTTGGCATGTTGCTGCGGAAAATCGCGGTCGCCCGCTTCACGCGGACGCTGGGCACCCTGATCACCTCAGGCGTTCCGATTCTTGAAGGCCTGGCGATCACCGCTCGGACCTCTGGCAACGCGGTTCTGGAAGAAGGCTTGATGAAGGTCCGCAAGGCGATCGAAGAAGGCCGCACGATTGTCGATCCTCTGCGCGAATCCGGAGTATTTCCGAACATGGTTACGCAAATGATCGGGGTCGGCGAAGCCACCGGCGCCATGGATTCCATGCTTCAGAAGATTGCCGATTTTTACGAGGACGAAGTAGACACCGCGACCAAAGATATGTTGGCAATGCTCGAACCGATCATCATCGGCATCCTGGGCGTGGCAGTGGGTGGAATTGTTATTTCGCTCTACATGCCGCTGTTCTCGATGATCGCCAAACTGGCGGGCTAACGGTTTGCGTTCGCGCGAGGGTCCAGAGGTCCCTCGCGCCACGCATTAGGGACCGACAATATGCAATCCGCTTTCGAGAACAGGGTTTGGCTCACGTGGCTGGTGAAAGTCCGAATCCTGATTCTCACCGTGCTGCTGGGCATTGAGCTGGCGATTGCCCAATTCACGCCGGTTGCGTTCCCCCTGCGCCTGTTTGCCGACACCATTCTCTTCGCCTACACCATTTCAGCTTTTTATTTGGTGTTGTTGCATTTCTGGGATGAAATCAAACCGCAAGCGGTGCTGCAGGTCATCTCAGATTTGCTGCTGGTCAGTCTGCTGGTTTATGTAACTGGCGGGGTCGACAGTTCGCTTAACTTCCTTTATCCGCTGGTTATCATCGTGGCCAGCATTTTGTTGCCGCGAGTGTGGGCCTATCTCACGGCTGCGTTGGCCTTCATTCTTTACGGAGCTGTGCTGGAGCTTTCTTTTTTCCGGGTTATCCCTTCTTTCTCGCCTACGCATCCAGAGATTCGCACTCTGCAAGCGATCATTGTTGTGAATCTTTTCGGCTATCTGACCATTGCATATTTAGCGGGTTTACTCGCCGATAAGCTTCGCCAAACCGACCGCCGGCTGGCATATTTTCGCGGCGCGCTCGAAAGTCTGCAGGTACTGCACGAAAACATCATTCATTCCGCCAGCGACGGCCTGATCACCACCGGGCTCGATGGCCGCATCACCCTGGTGAATCCCGCGGCTGAAAAGCTATTGCAACGCCCGGAGGTTGAGCTGCTCGGGCAGCCGATTGCTCCTTTGTTTCAAGATCCACTGCCTCAAGCCAACATGGAACATTCGCAGTGCGAGGTCCGCTTTATCGCACCAGATAATTTCCGGAAGACATTTCGCGCCGTAGTTTCTGAATTAAGACTTCCTGACCGCGGCCCGGTCGGATTTATTTACACGCTGGATGATTTGACCCGAATCCGGCGGCTGGAGCGCGAAGTGCGCATGCAGGACCGGCTCGCCGCAATTGGGCGTTTGTCGGCGGCCATCGCGCACGAGATTCGCAATCCACTGACTTCTATCGCGGGCTCGGCTACTTTGCTTTCCGGAATGCCGGATTTGAGCGATGAGCATCGCCGCTTATTGCAGATTGTGACCCGCGAGTCGGAGCGGCTGAATGGCATCATTACCGATTTCCTGAGCTATGCGCGCAGCAAGCAATTTCGCTTTGCGCATGTCGATTTGGTGCCGCTGCTGGAAGACACGCTTACGCTGCTCGAAAATCGCCTGCAGGCCCAGAATGCGGGCATAACCATCCAACGCCGCTACGCGGCGCAAAAGGCGTTTGTTCTGGCCGATGGCGATCGCATGAAGCAGGTGTTCTGGAATTTTTGCGAGAACTCTGTCCGTGCAATGAAGCAGGGCGGCACATTGACGATAAGTATTGAAGAGTACGGCGATGACTGGCAGTTGAGCTTTGCCGACACCGGCCCGGGCATGAATACGCAGATGATTGAGAAAATCTTCGAGCCTTTCCAATCGCAATTCGAAGGTGGCACCGGTCTTGGGCTGGCCATTGTTTACCAGATTGTGCAGGCGCACGAAGGAAAAGTTTGGGCACGGTCGCGGCCGGGCCAGGGATGCACATTTGTGCTGCGGATGCGCAAAGCGGCGGAAGAGGGAATGAGCTTCCACGTGCTGCAGGGATCGCGACTCTCCGAGTCTCTGCCGGAAGCCGACAAGGCGGAAGGAGCGCATGCCTAACATCCTCATCTGCGATGACGAGCGCTCCATCTGCGAAATGCTCGATATCACCTTGCGCCGCGAGGGTTACAAGGTCGAGACCGTCACCTCGGGCGAAGCAGCCAAGCGCAAGATCGAGTCGGCGCTCTATGACGTCATCGTCACCGATATTCGTATGCCGAGCATCAACGGTATCGAAGTGCTGCGGCATGCGCACAAGCTTTCACCGGATACGGCGGTGATTCTCATTACCGCTGTAGATGATTACGAAGCAGCGGTCGAAGCGGTGAAGGCCGGCGGGGCATCCGACTACATTCGCAAATCGCCTGGTCTGGTGGATGAGATTAAACTCGGTATTCGCAAGGCGTTGGAAAAAGTCGCCCTGAGCCGGCAAAACTTCGCTCTGAAGCGTGATGCCGCGACCAGAAATTCGCTCGATAACATCATCGGCGCCAGCCCGGCAATGGAGAAGCTGAAGCAGACCATCCGCACGGTGGCATCCACGCAAAGCACGGTGCTTGTCTACGGCGAAAGTGGTACGGGAAAGGAACTGGTAGCGCGCGCCGTTCACGCCTGCTCGCCACGAGCGACCGAGCCTTTTGTTTCAATCAATTGCGGGGCTTTTCCTGAGACTTTGCTTGAAAGCGAATTGTTCGGTTACGTGAAGGGTGCGTTCACTGGCGCCACCCAGAACAAGCGTGGCCTGTTCGAAGTTGCCGACGCGGGCACGATCTTCCTCGATGAAATCGGCGAGATGACCTTGACCATGCAGGTGAAGCTCCTGCGCGTGCTGCAGGAGCGCTGTGTGCGGCCGGTCGGAGGGACAGACGAAATCTCTATTGACGTGCGGGTCATTGCAGCCACCAATCGCGATCTGGAGAAACAGGTCGCTGAAAATACGTTTCGAGAAGATCTGTATTACCGCTTAAATGTCATTCCGGTTACCGTGCCTCCGCTCCGTGAACGGCGCGAGGACGTGCCGCTGCTGGTGAACCATTTTCTCCGCAAATATGCTCCGGCAGCAGGGAAGAGCATTGCACGGGTAAATGGCGCCTCGCTGGCGGCGCTGGCGAATTACGAGTGGCCCGGCAACGTGCGCCAGCTGGAGAACACAATCGAACGCTCGGTTGCGCTTGAAACCGCCGAAGAGTTACACGTCGAGCTGCCCGCGGAACGCCCGCGCGCGCGCGCCGCAGCTGCCGGGGTCGGAGGCGACGGTCTAACCACCATTTCTCCCGGAGCGGTCCTGCCCGAGGGCATGGACATGGAAAAGTATGTGGCCGAAATCGAGCGCTCGCTGCTGAAGTCTGCGCTGGCCCAGTCAAACGGCGTACAGGCCCGGGCCGCGGACGTGCTCAAAATTTCCTACCGCTCATTCCGCCACTTGATGAAGAAGTACGATTTGTAAACCAGCTCTTAGCCGTTAGCTCTTATCCCTTAGCCAAACCCTTATCGAGCATCGAATGCCCGCTGCGTTTGTGCAAGGGGCTGAGAGCTAAAAGCTAAAAAGCTGAAATTTGAACTCAGCGTTGTTAAGATCTTCCGTAAATGCGCAACGCACTTCGATTCATGTGGAACGCCACCCGAGGGCATCACCTTGCGCCGTGGCGAAGCCCCTACCTGCTTTGGCGAATCGAAACCTACTGCGGCGTCAAGATGCAGCAGATCGGCTTCCTGGAATTTTGGGAATTTTTGTGGCGCGAGCGCTCGTACCTGTGGCGATTCTTAAAATGGACATCGGAGATGCAGCAATATGTGCATCCGCAGAAGCACAACTGACAAATGATCTGGTAATTGTGACATTTGGTAATTGGGTAAGTTCAAGGCGAAGTTAGTTCCAAATTTCCCAACTACTCAATCACCAAATTACTCAGTTCTTTCCGTTTCCCGCCGCCAGCGCGCCTTCAAGTGAAATATTAACTTCTGTGCCTTTGGCCGCGCCGGTAAGCTGGTTTGCGGCGCCGCGATTGGCTGCGATTTCAAGATAGCCCATGCTGCCGAGGATCCCGAACACTTCGTTCGGCGCGCCCTCGGCGTAACTGGTCTTCATCGCGGTGATCTCTTTCTTGCCCACAGTGATTTTGAATCCCGCCGCCTGCCCGTCAAAAAGCGCCGGCACGTCGCTGGGGGTGAAATTTGTAATCAGGTTTCCGAAGCGGTCCACCTTGAGCACAACGCCGCGCAGCGTCTTCGCGTCTACCGGTTTCGGTCTGGGGGCGTTGAAGCGCACATAGTCGGTAATTTCCGGGCCGAACTTCTCGTGGTCCAAACCCTTCGCCAAGTAGGCCGCGACGGGAGCAAAAATGTCGCGTCCGTGAAATGTATTGCTGATGGGTTGCAGGAAGTAATGATCGCTGCTCACGTGCCGCACGTGCAGGCGTTCCTCGCGGGCATACATCAGCGAAAGCACGCCATTATCGGGAGCAACAAAGTTATGCCGGTCAGAGGCCGCAATGATCGGACGACGCGCGCTGCCGACCCCGGGATCGACGACAACCACGTGTACTGTTCGCGTGGGGAAGTAATTGTAGGATTCGGCCAGAGTGAGCGCCCCATCCAAAATGTCATACGGTTGCACGGAGTGGCAGATGTCCACGATTTCGGCATTGGGCGCGATGTTCAGGATCACACCTTTCATCGTGCCGACAAAGTGGTCGTTTAAACCGAAATCGGTTGTCAGAGTAACAATTGGGCGCTGCATCAAGTCAGCCTTCCGGATCAGTAATGACAGACTGACTCGAAGTTAAAGCCTATATCGAGGCGCGTCAAGGTACTGAAGTCATTGCAGTTAATGACCGCAATTACTCGATCCGAATGCTTCCTGAGCCGGTCTGCACCTCAACCGGGACTCCGCCGCCGCCGACCTTGCCTTTGACTTCTCTGCGCCCAATCGAGCCTTGCACCATTACCGGATGCGACAGATCGATGGAGCCGGAGCCGGTGTGAGCATCCAGATCGAACGACGCATTCTGCGGAAGCCGCAGGTCAACACTGCCCGATCCGGTATGCACGGTCCAGCCACCCGTAGCTTCGCCATCCACCTCGATATCACCGCTGCCTGCCTGCGCCTGCAACGAACCCTTCACGTTTCGCAACTCCAGCCCGCCCGAGCCGGTCTCGGCGCGTACCGAACCCGGCGCGCTCTGTTCCAGCTTCAAGTGGCCGCTTCCTGTCTGACCGTCAAAGCCACCAGCCACGTTGAGAGCATTAATCGAGCCACTTCCCGTCCGTGCATACACACTGCCGTTTGCACCTTCGACGTCAATACTTCCGGAGCCGGTGTGGGCGCGCAGGCTGCCACCAATACTCGAGCATTTCAAGTCTCCGGAGCCGGTAGTGGCTTCAACTGGCCCGGTTATATCTGAAATTGTCTGGCTTCCGGAGCCCGAGGAGGCGTGAAGCTGCGTATTCGCGGGTACAGTAACGTCGTAGCTGATCGAAATATTGTGCCTGAGTTCCGGATCGTCGATGTGACCGATACGGATGTCGTTTCCGCTCTGCTGAATGGGAGGGTTATTCTCCAGTCGTTTGACTCGTTCTTCCGCACTGCTGTCAAACCACTCGCTGGCCACAATGCGGCCGACAACGTGCACCTGGTTCGTATCGCCTCTGTGGACTTCAATCGAGCCTGAGCCGGTCTCAACCTGCAAGTCGACTGAACCGTTGACCTGAAGGGTGCGATCGAATTGCCCGCGCACAGCCGCAGAGGCCGGCAATGCGCACAAGGCTGACACCGTGATTGCAATCGAAATTACCCGTCGCGATTTTGTAAATTTCATTGTCTGCCTCCGAATCGATGCCAACGAGACGACTGTTCTTCTATGGATCACTGAAAAATGGGCACGGACGCCAGGTCTCGTGCCCCCAATCCCGGCGCACACCGGGAGAACATGAATGCTTACTGCAGGATGACTTCGTCGCCTTGATTCAATCCCCTCAGGACTTCAGTCTTGGCGCCGTTGGAGATGCCGATGTTGATTGCGACCTTACGCTGCCCATCTTTGCCGTGCGGATCGGGCACTTCAACCGAAGCTTTGCGGTCTTTGTCGTAGATGATCGCGCCTTCCGGAATCTGCAGTACGTTCTTGTGCTCGTCCAAAATGATTTCAGCATTGGCGGTCATTTCGGCTTTCAGTTCGCCGCCAGGATTGTCGATGGAAACGCGAACCTCGAAAGTGGTGACGTTATCTTTCTCAACACCCATGGGAGAAATCTTCGTCACAACTCCCTTGAAGGTTTTGTCCTTAAACGACTCCACTTTGATCCGCGCCGGCTGGCCGAGATAGACATGACCGATGTCGCTCTCATCGACCTTGCCTTTCACGTAAACCTGGCTGGTGTCGCCGATGGTCATGACCAGGGTTGCGCTCGAACCGAGGACCAGGATGGAACTGACCGCATCGCCGACTTCCACATCGCGAGAGAGGACGAGCCCATCAATCGGGGAGGTGATGTCTGTGTAGCTCAACTGCTCTTCGAGCTGTTTAAGGTTGGCTTGGTCCTGCGCTACTTCCGCTTCCGCCTGCGCGATCTTTGCCTGCAGAACGGTCACTTGAGCCCGGGCGACGTTTTGTTTATTCACTGACATTTCGTAGTCTTTTTCGGCGTCATCCAGCGCGGACTGCGAAACCACGCCGCCCTTCTGCATGGCCAAATTGCGCTCGTAAGCCTTCTTCAGCAGCGGGACATCGGGACCCTCGGCATCCACCTTGGCGCGCTCATAATCCGCCTGCGCGCCTTTCTGGTTCGCCTGAGCAGCAAGCAATGCCGCGCGTGATTGCTCGACCTGGGCCTGAATTTCGGCTTTATCAAGCTGGCAAAGCAGCTGACCTTGTTTCACCCGGTCGCCGTAATCGACGTACAACTTTTTTACGATGCCGCTGGCCTTCGACTTAACCTCAACTTTTGTGATCGGCTCGACCTTGCCGGTTGCGACCACGCTTTTTGCCAGGTCACCACGCTCGACTTTGGCCAGCTTGGAAGGATCAATCTTAGTCGTGCCATGAGAGAACGCCACCACTGCGCCGACGAGTAAGAGGACAACGATAACAATTGAGGAACCGATAATGATTCGTTTGCGGCGCTTCTTACGACCATTCACATTGCCGTTCACAACTCCTCCTTAGAACCTGGTCCTACTCCGCTTGATGGTACGAGCTTGTTCCGCAATTTGTTCCGGGTTTCGAAGTCACGTTGCGGATCGATACGTTTCTATGTATTTGGTTAGACCAACCAAGGAACAAAATGAAAGCGGAAACTTGCAAGGAACTTGAGTGAATCTTCGCGCGCGAGAGCAAATCGTAAATCCCCGCAGAATTCCCGGCTAGGGCTGGTTGAGAAAGCAATCGATTGTTGAAGCAGGAGTTAAGGCCTGTGCCCATTATAACTTACAGCTCCCGGAAGAGAACCGGAAACCGCTTTGGAACTGTTAGAATTACGTCGCATGATCGCTTTTGTGCTGCTCCGGGTGTTACTGATCGTTGCCCTGGTTGCGGCCAACGCTTTCTTCGCCGCTGCCGAATTTGCCCTGGTCAGCGTCCGCGAAACCCGCATTGAGCAATTGATTCAGGCCCGGCGTATTGGTGCCCGCATTCTGCAAAGACTCCATCGCAGGCTGGATGAAGTCGTCACCGGAGTGCAGCTGGGCGTCACCATCGTCAGCCTGACGCTTGGCTGGATCGGCGAGCCCATGGTCGCGCACTTCGTGGAAGGTTTTCGCTTCCTGCAAAAACTTCCGCACCTGATGGTCTACGCGCACGGAATCGCCATTGTGGTGGCCTTCGGCCTGATCACGTTCATGCACGTGATTTTGGGAGAATTGGTGCCAAAGTCGCTTGCCCTACAGCGTGCAGAACAAGTTGCCTTAGCAGTCGCGGCGCCAATGGATGTGTTCCTCGCGCTCACGCGGCCGGTGATCTTCGTCATGGGAACATCGGCAAGCTCGGTTTTGAGAATGTTCGGTCTGCGCAGGATGCGCCAGGGGCCGGTACACTCGCCCGATGAAGTAAAGCTGATCGTCACCGCCAGCAGGGAACTGGAGCAGATTACTCCAGTTCAGGAGGAGATGGTCCATCACGCCCTCGATCTCGAAAACATTACCGTGCGCGAAGTGATGGTGCCGCGGCCGGACATTTTTTCTTTACCCGGCAATCTGACGCTTTATGAAGCTATTGATCGCGTGGTAGAGGAACAGCACTCGCGCGTTCCGGTTTACGATCCGCAGAGCGGCCCGGAGCATATTATTGGAATTCTTTATGCCAAGGACTTGATGCGCTGGGCTGGACTGCGACTTGCCGCCCGGGCAATTCCCCTGCCGTCGCGCATCTCCGAGATGAAGATCAGCCAGGTCATGCACGACGCCATGGTCGTGCCGGAAACCAAGCCGTTGGCCGAGTTACTTGAAGAGTTTAAGGAGCGCAAGCGGCACATGGCCATTGTGGTGGACGAATTCGGCTCGACTACTGGATTAATCACCGCCGAGGACATACTGGAGCAGTTGGTGGGCGAAATCGAAGATGAGTTCGATGTAGCGGCTTCGGCCCCTCAATCTGCCGAAGGCAAAATTCTTGTGCTCGATGGCACCATCGGCATCCGCGACCTGGAGTCACAGTATGATCTGCTTCTGCCCCGCGAAGCGGGATTCGAGACCCTGGCGGGTTTTATGCTTTCCAAGCTTCAAAAGATCCCCTCTGTTGGCGATTCTTGTTATTACGGCGGCCGGCGCTTCACCGTCGAAGAAATGGAAGCCCACCGCATCGCGCGAGTAAGAATTGAAGACGTCCAGCCGGTTGCCGCGCAAGCTGGAGATTAACTACGAACGCCGCCTCGGTTCGTATCAGCACCCCAGACGACATTTCCGCGATTCTCGCGATCGAGAAGACGGCCGATTCAGCCGCGCACTGGCCGGAACGATCCTACAGAGAAATTTTCAATTCGAGATCACCTGAGCGTATTTGCCTCGTCAGCGATGCCCAGGGTGAAATCTGCGGGTTCCTGGTTGGACGATTCGATGCGACAGTATGTGAGCTGGAAAATATGGTTACGGCCGCCGGTGATCGCCGTCGCGGAATTGGGTCAGAGTTGATGAAGGAATTGATTGCGATTGCGCGCGAACGCAAACTGCAAGCAATTTTCCTTGAAGTGCGCGAATCGAATGCTGCC
>DATIYR010000017.1:0-9020 GCA_035517535.1 Terriglobales bacterium | reverse complement strand
TCGAGACTAAAGGATTCGCTCATGCACATATCCGCTCGCGCTCAACGCGGAGAGCAGTTCGGCGATGTGGTCTGGGCCGCGGGTTTCCATGGTGATGTCGATCGCGGTGTCACCCAGGTTCACGCCGTAGTAGGCGCGGTCGTAAGAAGTCTCGACAATATTCGCGCGATGCTGCGCGAGAATTCCAGTCAACCGATGCAGGGCTCCGGGATAATCCGGCAGATGGACGCGCAGGCGCACCAGCCGGCCGTCCTTGACCAAGCCGCGCTCCATAATGCGCGAAAGCAAGCTGACGTCGATATTGCCGCCGCAGACGAGCACGGCAACTTTCTTTCCGCTGAGCGAAGTCTTACGATTGATGAGCGCCGCTATCGCCGCCGCACCCGCACCTTCAGCTAGTGTTTTTTCGCGCTCCAGCAGGAGAAGAATCGCGTTGGCAATTTCTTCTTCGTCCACGGTGACGATGTCATCGACGTACTTCTGAATCAGCGGCAACGTCTTTTCGCCTGCACGCCGCACCGCGATACCATCGGCGATGGTTGCCGCGGGACTTAGAGTCACCGGATGACCTTCGGCAATTGCCACTTTCATCGATGGCAGCCGCGCCGGCTGAACTCCAATCACTCGCACGTGCGGATTGCTTTCCTTTACAGCGCATGCGACACCGGCGATCAATCCGCCGCCGCCGATGGGCGCAACCACAGCTTCTATGTTCGCGACCTGCTCAAGAATCTCAAGCCCCATCGTGCCCTGGCCCGCCATGACGACCTCGTCATCGAAAGGATGGACGAAGGTCATTCCGAACTGATGGCTGCGGCGAGTCGCCTCCTCGCAGGCTTCGTCGTAGTTCGCGCCTTGCAGCACAACTTCGGCGCCATAGCTCTTGGTCGCTGAAACCTTGATCAGAGGCGTTGTCAGCGGCATCACGATCTGCGCGCGAATCCCGTGCTTGCCGGCGTGGTAGGCGACTCCTTGCGCGTGATTTCCAGCCGAGGCGGCGATGACTCCGCGTGAGCGCTCTTCGGAAGTTAGCGTGAGCAGCTTGTTCAGCGCCCCACGTTCTTTAAAAGCGCCGGTGCGCTGCAAGTTATCGAGCTTGAGGTAAACCGAGTTTCCGGTGAGCTGGGAAAAATTTTCCGACCGTGGGCAGGGCGAAAGATAAATCGAGTGCCGAATGCGTCCCAGAGCTTCGCGAATGGCGGCGAGAGTCACCGCAGAATGGGCGGCCTTGGCTGGCTTGGTTGACATGAGAACAGGTCTGGACATTATGACAGTTCGGAAATTCGAAAAGCTTTCCTCTGCGGACCTTGGCGGGTTCTCGGCGCTCTCTGCGGTTAAGAGCTTTTGACCGCAGAGCCCGCTGAGTTCCGGCGAGTTCGCCGAGAAAAACCGAACATCACGCCGAAACCAAATCGCGTCTCGTTCTCGCCTTCGCCGCAGGTTTCGCCGATTGCTTGCTTAAAAATGTGTCGATAGACGCCGCAGCTTTCCGCCCCTCAGAAATCGCCCAAACAACCAACGATTGCCCACGGCGCGTGTCGCCGGCAGCGAAGACGCCGGATACGGACGACATGTAATCCGCTCCGGCCTCGACATTTCCACGCGCATCCAGCTTCACTCCGAGCTGCTCGATCATGCCCGCACGCACCGGGCCGGTGAAACCCATGGCGAGCAAAACCAGATCCGCATCCATCGCGAACTCAGTACCGGCGATTGGCTCAAACTTCGGGGGAGGGCCAACTCTGATTCCGTGCAACTGCTTCACATTTCCGTTTTCGTCGCCGGTAAACTTCGCTGTTGCGATACTCCATTCGCGAATGCCGCCTTCTTCGTGCGCTCCTTCGATGCGCAATTGCATCGGCCATAGCGGCCAGGGCGTTAATGGCGAACGGTCCGCCGGGGGCATGGGCATAATTTCGAATTGATGAACTGAAGCGGCCTTCTGGCGATGCACCGTACCCAGGCAATCAGCGCCGGTGTCGCCGCCTCCAATAATAATGACACGCTTGCCAGTCGCGAGAATGTCCGCCGCAGGGTCAAGCACATCGCCGTGGCAACGCTTGTTCGACTGCGGCAGAAATTCCATCGCGAAGTGAATGCCCTTGAGTTCTCTGCCCGGAACATTGAGGTCGCGCCCAGCTTCCGCGCCACCCGCGAGCAAAATCGCATCGAACTCGCGCCGCAAATCTTCAACCGGGACTGAATGCCCGACATGCGCATTGGTCACAAACTTCACGCCCTCGGCTTCCATCTGCTCGAGACGGCGGTCGAGGATCTGCTTCTCCATCTTGAACTCGGGAATCCCGTAACGAAGGAGGCCGCCGATGCGATCCGCTTTCTCGTAAACCGTGACCCAATGCCCCGCACGGTTCAACTGTTGCGCCGCTGCCAGTCCGGCAGGACCGGAGCCGACGACAGCAACTTTTTTTCCGGTGCGGAATTTCGGCAGCTCAGGACGAATCAGTCCTTCTTCCCAGCCGCGCTCGACGATGCTCTTCTCAATTTGCTTAATCGTGACCGCGGGTTCGTTAATTCCCAGCACGCAGGCGGCTTCACACGGTGCGGGACAAATGCGACCGGTGAACTCTGGAAAATTATTGGTCGAGTGCAGTTGCCGCAGCGCTTCCTTCCAGCGGCCGTGATAGACGAGATCGTTCCAGTCAGGAATGAGATTGTTTACCGGGCATCCGGTGTGGCAGAACGGCACGCCGCAATCCATGCAGCGCGCGCCCTGCATCCGCAATTTTTCTTCGGGAAAGTCCTGGTAAATTTCGAACCAGTCGTTCACCCGCTCAGTGACCGGACGCCGTGTGGCGGTTTCGCGGCCGTGCTCCATGAAGCCGGAAGGTTTACCCATGCAGCGCCTCCGCGAGTTCCGGCACCGGGAGTGGCTGACCGGGAACGTATTGGTAGCGGCTGCGGGTCACGCCCAGCACGCGCTTGAACTCGTGCGGGAAAATTTTGATGAAGCGCGGCAGACTCTCCGCCCAGTTATCGAGAATATTTTTCGCCCGCTTGCTTCCGGTGAGTTCGTAATGCTTCTTGATCAGCCCGCGGACGAGCTTCACATCGCGCGGCTCGATCACGGGCTCAAGGTCGACCGATGCAACGTTGCAGCGCTTCTCGGTGAAGTCGCCTCGTTCATCGAACACATAAGCAATTCCGCCGCTCATGCCTGCGGCAAAATTTCTGCCGCAAGAGCCGAGCACGATTGCGAGCCCGTTCGTCATGTATTCGCAGCCGTGATCGCCCACACCTTCAACCACCGCAGTCGCGCCCGAATTCCGCACGGCGAATCTCTCACCCGCGACGCCGCTGAAGAATGCCTCGCCGCTGGTCGCGCCGTAAAGCACAACGTTCCCGATCAAAATATTTTCTTCCGCTGCAAACTTTGAACCTTGTGGCGGAAAAACAATCAACTTTCCCCCCGAAAGACCTTTGCCGACGTAATCATTGGCATCGCCCTCGAGCGTCATGGTCACGCCGCTCGCCAGGAACGCGCCGAAACTTTGGCCCGCTGAACCTTCGAACTTGATTCGAAGCGTGTCCTCCGGCAATCCGGCTGATCCATACTTGCGGGCAATTTGGCCGCTGAGCATGGCACCCACCGTGCGGTGCACATTGCGAATTGGAAAACTCATCTCGACGGGAGTTTTGTTTTCAAGCGCTTCTTTTGCTCCGGAGATCAGCTCGTGATCCAGCGCTTTTTCCAATCCGTGATCCTGCGCCTGCACGCAATGCCGCGCTACGCGCCCCGGCAGCGGCGGGTTGTAAAGAATCGCCGAAAGATCGACGCCGCGCGCCTTCCAGTGATCGACCGCTGGCTGCACGTCGAGCATATCGACGCGGCCGACCATCTCGTCCACTTTGCGGAAGCCAAGCTCGGCCATGTATTGCCGCACTTGCTCAGCAACGAAAAAGAAGAAATTGATCACATGCTCCGGCTGTCCGGCGAATTTCTTGCGCAGCTCGGGATCTTGAGTCGCGATGCCCACCGAACAAGTATTCAGGTGGCATTTGCGCAGCATGATGCATCCCATTGCGACAAGCGGAGCGGTGGCGAACCCGAATTCCTCCGCGCCGAGCATTGCTGCGATCACAACATCGCGTCCCGTTTGCAGCTTGCCGTCGGTTTGCACTCGAATGCGGCTGCGCAGGTCGTTCATCAAGAGAACTTGCTGGGTTTCAGCGAGGCCGAGCTCCCAAGGAATTCCTGCATGTTTGATCGAACTGAGGGGCGATGCGCCAGTGCCGCCGCTGTCGCCAGAGATGAGAACAACATCAGCGTGCGCTTTCGCGACTCCTGCCGCAACCGTACCGACGCCAATCTCCGAAACCAGCTTCACCGAAATTCGCGCCTGCGGATTCGCGTTTTTCAGGTCGTAAATGAGTTGTGCCAAATCTTCGATCGAGTAGATGTCGTGGTGCGGCGGCGGCGAAATCAGGCCCACACCAGGAATGGAATGGCGCAGACGCGCAATGACGTCATCGACTTTGTGCCCGGGAAGTTGTCCGCCCTCGCCTGGCTTCGCGCCTTGCGCCATTTTGATCTGCAGTTCGTCGGCATTCACTAAGTAATTCGCAGTCACGCCGAACCGCGCCGACGCCACTTGCTTAATGGCACTGCGACGCCAATTACCGTTCGCATCTTTCTTATAGCGCTCTTCGTCTTCGCCACCCTCGCCGGTGTTCGACTTGCCTCCGATCCGGTTCATCGCAATCGCCAGCGTCTCGTGCGCCTCTTTACTGATGGAGCCGAATGACATCGCGCCGGTGGTAAATCGCTTCACGATTTCTTTCGCTGGCTCGACTTCTTCAATCGGCACTGGCTTGCGCGCCTTCTTGGTTTTCATCAAGCTGCGCAAGGTCGCGAGATTCTGGTTCTGCTTATCGATGAGATCTGCGTATTCCTGAAAGGTCTTGTAATTCCCTTCGCGCACGCTGTGTTGCAGTTTGCTGATGGTGAGCGGGTTCAGCAGGTGATACTCGCCATTCACACGGAAGTGGTAGCTTCCG
Source organism: Terriglobales bacterium (assembly GCA_035517535.1). Taxonomy (GTDB): domain Bacteria; phylum Acidobacteriota; class Terriglobia; order Terriglobales; family Acidobacteriaceae; genus Gp1-AA145. Next base: position 4,004 of record DATIYR010000017.1, on the reverse strand, counting down.
CCCAGCCCCAGCTCCGTGTCTGCATCCGTCACCGTACGGAACGCGAACTCGTGCTTCAATTGCGCCTCACGCGCCAGCACGTCCAGCCCCACGCCTCCGATTCGTGAGGTGGTCCCGGCAAAATAGGAATTCACGAGTTCTTCGTTGAGACCGATTGCCTCGAACACCTGCGCGCCGCGATAACTTTGCAGCGTCGAGATACCCATTTTCGAAAAAGTTTTCAGCAGGCCCTTGTTCACGGCCTTTATGAAATGCTTCACCGCGACGTCAGGGGTCATCCCGCCCGGCAGATAGCCGCGCGCTGCCAGGTCTTCGAGGGTTTCGATTGCAAGGTAAGGATTGATTGCGCTTGCGCCGTATCCGATCAGCAAGGCGAAGTGCATCACCTCGCGGGGCTCGCCGGATTCGATAATCAGCGCAACCTGAGTTCGGGTTTCTTCACGGACCAGCAAATTGTGAACTGCTGCCAAGGCCAGCAGGCTGGGAATGGGAGCGTAATTCTTGTCCACTCCGCGATCGGAAAGGATCAGCAGAGTGTACCCGGATTTCACAGCCAAAGATGCGCGCCGGGAAAGCTCATCCAGCGCCGACCGCAATCCTGCCACGCCATCTTCCGCGCGAAACAATGCTGGCAAGGTGATCGCCAGCAGATCGCCTTGCGAAACTCGGCGCAGCTTCTCAAGATCGCGATTCGTAAGAATCGGATGTGCGAGTTTCAACGTGTGACAATTCTCTGGAGTCTCGTCGAGTATGTTGCGCTCAGTCCCGATGTAACTGATCAGCGACATCACCATCTCTTCGCGGATGGGATCGATCGGCGGATTCGTGACCTGCGCGAACAGCTGCTTGAAATAGTTGAACAGCGGCTGCGGCTTATCGCTCAAGCACGCAAGAGGAGTATCCGTTCCCATCGAGCCGATTGGTTCTTCACCCTTCGCGGCCATCGGCTCGATGATCATCTTCAAATCTTCGTCGGTGTAACCGAAGGCGCGTTGTCGCGCGATTATCGTCGCGTGATCGGAGGCGTGCACGCGCACCGGCTCCGGCAGTTGATCGAGAGTAATCTGATTTTCCTTTAGCCACTGTTCATAGGGCTGCCGTGCCGAGAGCCGCGCTTTGATTTCCTTGTCAGATATGATCCGGCCTTCGACGGTATCGACCAGAAACATTTTCCCCGGCTGCAGGCGCCCTTTTCTCTTCACTCTTTCCGGCGGAACTGAAAGAACCCCGGCTTCGGAGGCCATCACGACGAGATCGTCATCGGTCACGACATAGCGTCCCGGGCGCAGTCCATTGCGGTCAAGGGTTGCGCCGATCAATTTTCCGTCGGTGAAGGCAATCGCGGCAGGCCCATCCCACGGCTCCATGAGCGAACAGTGGTATTCATAGAACGCACGCTTCTCCGGCTTCATGTGCGGATTGCCGGCCCATGCTTCCGGAATCAGCATGGCCATCACATGCGGGAGGTTGCGGCCCGCCTGAAAGAGAAGCTCTACCGCATTATCGAAACTTGCCGAATCGCTCCCACCCGGTTCAATGATCGGGAACAGCTTCTTGATGTCTTCTCCGAAAAGGGGCGAATCGAGAATGGACTGCCGGGCGTGCATCCACGCGACATTGCCTTTCAATGTATTGATCTCGCCGTTGTGAGCGACGTAGCGATAAGGATGGGCCAGCTTCCAGCTCGGGAAAGTGTTGGTGGAAAAGCGTTGATGCACCAGACAGAGCGCGCTGTTGACGTCGGGATCAGAAAGCTCGCCGTAGAAATTCGCGATTTGCGGCGCGAGCAGCAGGCCCTTATAGACGATCGTGCGCGCCGAAAGAGAGGGAATGTAGAAGAATTCCTTATCTTCGATGTCGGACTCAGCAATTTCGCTTTCTGCCCGTTTGCGAACAACGTAGAGCTTGCGCTCAAACGCGTCTTCATCCATCTCGGCTGGGCGTCCGACGAAAATTTGCTGAATGTAGGGTTGCGAAGCGCGCGCCACCCGCCCAATCGCATCTCCATTTACCGGCGTGTCACGCCAGCCCAGAACCGTAAGTCCTTCTTCGCGGATGATCCGCTCGAGAACGCCTTCGACGTTCAGCCGAGGGTGTTTCTCGACCGGCAAAAACGTCATTCCTACGGCATATTCTCCCGGGGCCGGCAAAGCAAACCCCAGCTTTTCGCATTCACGGGCAAAAAACTTATGCGGAATTTGAATCAGCACACCAGCGCCGTCGCCGGTTTCGGGGTCGCAGCCGCAGGCGCCGCGGTGGGTCAGATTGATCAGGACCTGAATTCCCTGCTCGATGATCTGGTGGCTTTTTTCGCCGCGCACGCTGGCTACGAAACCAATTCCGCAAGCATCGTGCTCGTTCGCCGGATCGTAAAGACCCTGCGCCGGCGGCAAACCGTTATTTGTTTTCCAATGCTTCACAGGGATATCGAGAGGACTCACAGGTGAGCGCGCAGTTCGACCTGTATATATCTTTGTTACAGCCACTTGGGGGCAAAAGTACAATTCAGAATTTCGATTCGGCGGATGGAAATTTGGGATACTGGAAGTGGCGCTCCATTCCAGTGAGGATGTAATACACTTAGCGAATCTGTCTTACTATATGCTAGAATGTAAGACATGAGCCCGACTCGCGTTACTTTCACGTCAAAAGGTCAAGTCGTCATTCCAGCCGAGTTGAGACGGAAACACAAGATTCATGCCGGTACCGAGGCCGAGGTCTTTGAAGATCCGCTGGGGCGCATCGTGTTGCAGCCGATCACGGAAGAATACATTGACCACATCACCGGAATGCTTGGGCCGGGATCAAATCTCATCGAAGAATTGGCCAAGGAGCGCCGCGCTGAACGACAAAGGGAGAAGTTTTGAGAACTTACGTCCTCGACGCGAATGCCCTGTTAACCCTGATTGAGAGCAAGCCCGACCAAACAAAGGTCAACTCGCTTCTAAAAGAGGCCCTGCGCGGGCACTCTGAAGTTCTCATGTCGTCGGTGAATTACGCCGAGGTTTACGGGTTGCTGTTGCGCCGCTATGGCAAGGACAGCGCACTGCACACTATGAGCGCGATCAGACCTTTGCCAATTCGGCTATTAGAGGGCACTACTCAAATGTGCTTTCGCGCGGCAGAAGTCAAGACTACGTACAAACTCTATTACGTAGACGCATTGGCCGCCGCCTTGGCCATTGAGTACAAAGCCACCCTCGTGACGAGCGATGCCGATTTCAAGAAGCTTGGACATGATTTTCCAATTCTGTGGCTTCGGACGAATTGAAGCGCTTTTTTCGATATTTCCAATCGAAAAACCACATCGCAGACTACATGCTCGATTCAGGTATATTGAACTGTTATGACGTCCATGCCCCAGACTTCCGTGTCGTGTACAAGCACAGGGACACGAATTACAGTCTGGCGTGGGCGCTGAGCTGAGCTCAAAGATTCTGCTCAAAACCCACGGCCACGAAACAGGTCGTGGGTTTTGTTTTGCATATCGCTTACAGTAGAGCAATAGTCTTTATGCGTGTACAGTCTTCGAGGATGGTGCGCTCATGATCGTGATGAAATTCGGCGGCACTTCGGTCGAAAGTGCGGAAGCGATTGAGCGCGTCGCTGAGATTGTTTCGACACGGCGTCAGCAATCACCGATCGTCGTGGTTAGCGCGATGGCAAAGGTGACCGACCAGCTCGTCGCTATCGGACAACAAGCTACATCTGGCAATTCCGAGACGGCGCTCGAAGCCGTTCAGTCATTAAGGGAGCGACATTTCAAGACTGCCGACGAATTGCTCGGAACCAAACGCGCAGCCAGCCTGCGGCCCAAGCTTGCGGGTCACCTTTCGGAACTTGAAAAATTTGTGAACGGCCTGGCCGCGGTGAAAGAACTCACGCCCCGCGGGAGTGACTACTTGCTTTCATTCGGCGAACTGCTCTCCAGCCTCATCGTTGCGGATTCGTTCACCATTCGCGGACTGAATGCCGCCTGGGCTGACTCGCGAGCATGCGTCGTA
>DATIYR010000016.1:0-13075 GCA_035517535.1 Terriglobales bacterium | reverse complement strand
AGCCATGTGAAGAGCGTGGCCGTGCAAGTCAGAAGCAAGGTATTTTTCGCGCGTTCCCACAACAGCGGCGCAACTGGCTGGTTATAAGCCAGTGAATACCCGAAATCGCCGCGCGCTACCGACCTCGCCCAGCGTGCATATCGGACTGCCAACGGCTGATTGAGTCCATACTGCGCCTGCAACTGCGCAATGGTTTCCGGTGAAACCTGCGGATTAAGCCGCATCTCATCGAAGAAGCTTCCGGGCGCCAGTTCTGTAAATAAGAAGCAGAGTACAGAAACTCCAACAAACAGCAGGATCGCTCGGACCAGACGCTGCGCCAGGTATTTCATGCAGACGCTCCCTGCGCTTTAGCAAGAGCGGCCCCGAAATGCGCCGCCGCGCCAACCAGTTTTTGAGTTTCGGGATGCTTAGGATTAGAAATGATTTCGCGTACTGGTCCTTGCTCCACAATTTTTCCTGCCGACATCACTGCAATCCAATCCGCCATCCGCGCCACCAGCGGAAGATCGTGCGAGATGAACAGATATGTCAGTGAGTACGCCGCCTGAAGCTCCTGCAATAGCTCCGCAACTTCAGCTTGCGTTGAGATGTCAAGACCTGACAGCGCTTCATCGAGCACCAACACCTTCGGCCTTAACGTCAGCGCGCGTGCGATCGCAATTCTCTGCCGCTGCCCTCCGCTGAATTCGGTTATCCGCCGGTCGAGCCAGCCGGCAGAGAGCTGCACTTTTTCCATCAACTCCGCGCAGTTTGCGCGGCGATCCTCGCGGGTTCCACGTCCTTGAATCAGCAACGGTTCTTCAATGACTTCCGCCGCCGACATTCTCGGGTTCATTGACGTAACCGGGTCCTGAAAGATCATCTGAATTGCGCTGCGAAAAGGACGGATTTCTGCAGCCTTGAGGCGCGCAATGTCCGTTTCCCCCAGCCAGATTTCACCAGCATCCGGCCTTTCGAGCCGGGTAACGCAACGCGCGACCGTGGACTTACCCGATCCCGAACTGCCAACCAAGCCTAATGTTCTCCCAGCTGGAATGTCGAAGCTAACGTCGCACGCGGCATTCAGCGCAGATCGTCTCCATAAGCCTTTGTCGCGGACCCAATACCGTTTGCTCAGTCCGCAGACGCGAAGTGCGACAGCGTTAGCGTGACCTTCAGTTGGCATATTCCAACTGGCCTCTGCGCATCGGCGCATCGAGCGATAACTCCCGCGCCAAACCGACGAGCTTCTGGGTGTAGGCGTGCTGCGGCCGATGCAGAATTTGGTTGGTTTCGCCTAGTTCGACAATGCGCCCCTGATGCATCACCACGATCCGGTCTGCAAAGCCGGCTAGAGTCGCCGGATCGTGACTGATCCACAACATGGCAGTGCCATGTCGCCGGCGGATTCGCGACATGACTTCAAGAATTTGTATCTGCAGTGAAGGATCGAGTTTGCTGGTCGATTCGTCCGCGATCACGAGCGAGGGCTGACATGTAATGGCCTGTGCGATTACTACTCGCTGGCGCTGTCCACCGCTGAGCTGGTGAGGATATGCCCGCGCAATTCTATCCGGATCATCGAAGCCCACCTCACAAAGCAATTCCTGAACATTCTGCTTTCTCTCATTGCGACTGATGTTTAAATGAGCACGCATTACCTCTGAAATTTGCGTGCCCACTCGAATTACGGGATTAAGGGCAATAGCCGGATCCTGGGCGATCAGCGAGATTCGGCGCCCGCGAATCGCGCATAACTCACGTTCACTCATCGACATTAGGTCTCGATCTTCAAAAAAAATGCAGCCGGTAACTTCGGTCCTCGCTGGAAGCAGGCGCATAATGGCGGCCGCAAGCGTGCTCTTGCCTGAGCCAGACTCACCGAGTATGCCTACAACCTCGCCCTGGGAAATAGACAAGCTCACGTTATCCAGCGCCAACACGGGTTTGCCGCCAGTCGGCGTGTAATGGACACTCAACCCAGAGATTTCGGCCAAAGCACGAGACATGTGCTTTCATAGTGAGGCTTTCAATTGTCGATGTGGAGGTTACTTCGGTTTGCCGCGGGGAGAGATGGGAGCAAACGGAAGCTTAGCTGAGAAGATTTGGTTGGGCAGAGAGCGAAAGTTGCCGATCCCTGCCCAATCAGCTTATTTGACCGTAATGTATTCCCCGCTCAACCAGTTATTGCCGGATGCGTCCCAACCTTTGGCAACAATGTAATGTTGACCAGCGGTTAAGGTAAACGCCTGTTTAACGGATTGTCCCGAGGCCGAGTAGGCCAACGAGCTGTCGATATAAACTTGCATGGTTTGCACCGGACTGCTGGCGGGAGCAGATGCCTCTATGGTAACGGGCGAACCGACCGTTGCGTTCGACGCAGGTGACGAGATCGTAATCGGCACCGGGATGCAATTTACGTTGACAGCCTGTTTGTACGTCGCCCCTGAACTGTTCCACTCCTGAACTACTACTGAGTGCTGCCCAAGAGCAAGCGGAATCCAGGCCTGAACTCCGGTTCCACTTACCTCGTATACCAGTTGATTATCCACATAGACCTGAACCGCAGTTACAGGAGTTGGATCGATCGCGGTCGCTGAGATATACATTGGGGAATAGAACTTCGCGTTCGCCGCAGGAGCAAGAACCTTTATCAGGGGACTGGTAGAAGTGACCGATAGTTTGCTTGTGACCAAGTTGCCTGACGCCTCTGCCCCTTCCACCGCCAGGGTGTGGCTGCCTTGAGACAACGAGATAGTCGTGTTGAGAGAATTCCCGCTGCTCTGGAACTGAGATTTGCCGTCAAGGTAGAGTTGCATTTTGTTAACTGCAGCGGCGCCACCGGCAGTCGCACCAACTTGTATTGATTTTCCGACTATCGCAGCCGGCGCCGGCTTGGTCACGACCACAGCTTCCGATTGCACATTGACATAGATTCCGCTCTTGTGGATTCCGCCCGCCGTGTCCCACGATTGAACCACGACGTAGTGTTTGCCTGCGCTCATCGGTAAGCTGGCATTTACTGAGTTACTCTTAACCTGATACTTCAATGCACTGTCAACATAGACCTGCATCGTGCTAACCGGAGAACTGTTTGAAACCGTGGCTTGAATGTGGACTGGCGAGGCGACTGTCGCATTCGGGAATGGTGTCGCAATATTTACTGTGTTGAAAAAGTCGGACATGGAGTTTGCAACCGCTGCCGCGGCCGGACAGGACGAAAGCCCCATGGCCTCGCAGACAGTGTGCAGCAAGTTCGAGTGATCGTAACGCACCGTTGACTTATATCCCGGCTTCACCTGTGGCCCGATTACCAGAGTTGCCAGGCGTCCCCCGCAGCCGCTCGAAACTCTAGCAGAGCAGCGGTTATCCTGAGTGTAACCGTCGCTTGCAAGATCAGCCTCATCCCACACGATGAACAGAATCCCGTCTCCTCCCGGCTGAAACTCCGGCAGCGCAAGAATTGCGGGAACATGTTCCGAAAGCCACGCGTCTGCGGCTTCCAACGTTCCGTTGTGGGCGTCATTCAGCAGATTTGGAGTTATGTATGCATAATTCGGCGTGTCATGATTCGCAATGTCTTCCGTCAGCTGCGTGTACGGTACCGAGTTGATCGCCTGACTAGCTGCGCAGGTATCGGTAAAATCGATGATCGGATTGTGCCGGCGTACGTAATTCAGGTAACTGATTCCGGTGAACCCCGCGTACGGCAAATCCTCCTGGTAAGAACGCCACTTGTAACCTTTCGCAATCAATTGGCGGGCGACATTGTTGAGGTTGTAACAACTGGTAGTCGTGTTGTCCCCGGTAACGTACTGTCCCGAAACCAGCCACATCAGCGCTGAAATCGAGTTGTGCTCTTCCGAGTAGTATTGAGTCGCCAGACCGTATTTCTTTGCCAGTGAATTGTAGTAAGGCATGCCAGAATTTCCGATCACCATTTCATAACTGTGGTTCTCTTCTGTGATGATCCATACGTGCTGCGACTGTGGGACCTGTGCCCACGCCATGCTCGTCGCTAACAGCAATCCCAAAGCCCAAAACTTCATTTTTCCTCCTGGATAGTGGTAATGCACACGAATGCGGCGCCCGCGACCGGGAGTTTTTGAATTTCAAAATGTAAAAGGAGCCCTGCGCCAAACTACAAATCTTGTCCGGCATCAACAATCCGACGAACACCTTAAGTGCTTGTGTAAATCACGTCACAAAAGTACATGTCTGCGGGCGTTGGAAAAGCTTCGTTCGCAAGCCTTGCTTGAACTTGTAGTTACACTGAAGTTGCGCATTGAGTTGTTATTCGGCCGAGTCTTCGATCAGTAAACATTTTCTTGTCGCGTGAACGTGTAGATTGCCAATGAATGGCCCATGCGGTTCATTTGCCATTAACCGGCGGCGAGCGGCAATCTCTGCTGAAGACCGCAGATGCGCGCCTGTATCCCTCCCTGCGAGACCCTAATTTCCTTGTGCTGCGCTCACGCCGGTTTATCTTTGAGAAGTGGATCGCGCAGCTTCCTGGTGACGACCTGAGCGTTCTGGATGTCGGCGGCAGGTATCAGCCTTATCGGCCCTTATTCGAGGGAAGAACGGCACGATACATCGCCTGCGACATTTTACGGACTCAATTAGTCAATGTAGTTGGGAATGGCGAGGCACTGCCGTTCCTGCGCAATACTTTCGACGTGGTAGTCGCCACTCAGGTGTTCGATTACTTCTCCGCGCCTCGCGAAGCCGCCGAACAAATTCATGCAGTGCTAAAACCAGGCGGCGTGCTGCTCATGAGCGTTCCGTCACTCGCGCCGGCGTTTGCCGATGGGGAATGCTGGAGATTTACTCCCAAAGGAATCCGCGCAACTCTCGCTGACTTTTCTCACCTGACGCTCGTTCCCGAGTTGTCGAGTATTGGTGGCATACTTCGAACGATGAATCTCGCAGCAGACACGTTCGCGAGATTAAGGCTCCTGCGGGCTTTGCTCTCGGTTACCGCTTGTCCGTTGCTCAATTTGCTCGGTCTTGGATTGGAAGCGCTGAAGGTCACGCATAACGATCAGTTCGCGCCGAATTACAGCGTGTTCGCGGTTAAGTAGTCCCCCGAAAATAAAAAAGCCTCGGCATTGCGCCGAGGCCTTTTCTTACGCCGGCAAACTTACGTCAAGGCAGGTAATAGCGGAACGAGGTCAGGAAGATGTTCTCGATCCCATGCGGCTCCGTGAAGTGTGATTCCACGCACGGGCCGGTAAGAGCTGCAGAACCGCAAGCTTCGTACGTATTCCGCATGAAGTAGGAATACTGCCCGCCGACCTGCAATGTTCCCTTGGGCCCTTTGTAGAAGCGATACCAGAAGCCGGCAGTGCCCTCAATGATGTTGCGGGTATTAGCGGCGCAGTTACCCGGGTTGCTGGGCAGAAACCCGCTGGAGGAAGTTGGCACTTGACCACCGGTAGGAGTTTGGCCCGGTAGGGGTTCGGTGTAGCAGCCGCTATTGTTGGCTGTGGGCGAGCCATATCCCACTGCCGCACCCTTTCCGTTGAATTCGTAATGATTTCCAACGAATTCAGCGCCGGTGTTGAAGTAAACATCGAATTTGGGATAGTGAAACTCAAGTGTGCCCAGCCCTTGATAGCTCGAGAGCAGCGCCAGGGTACCGTTCGGGTTCACGGTGAAATCGGGCAGGGTTGAACTGCCGTATCGACCCATGCCGTCGCCGCCAAGGAAGTGCGCGCCCAAGTCAATGTGTTTGTGGAGAACCGATACTCGGGCGTTGGCGCCTACACCTTCACCGTGGGTTGAAAAGTTATAAGCTCCTGCGGCGGTTGTTGGAGTTGCCGTCGCACCTGGATATATGCGATCTCGAAAGTCGCGGACCACGCCGAAGATTTCGAAGTGGCCGATACCCGGTTCCGCCGCCGCCTTGAATACGAAATCCGGTGACGGATTGGAAGTATAAGTTGCTGAGGCGTTATACAGACCGCCCCCGGCGCCAGCTGATCCGAGAATAAAGTTTTGCGCCTGGCCGCTTGCCGAGAACAGTCCCTGCGCATTTTCAACCGAAGCGCCGAGCCAGAACTTGTTGCCAAAGTCCTTTACCACGCGGAACCCGTACTGCCGTGCCCAGCTGAAGCCCACGCTATATTGCGGGTCGATGGTCATCGGCAAGGCTTCGGTCCGGTTATCCAGCCCTTTCTTGGTTTCGGTGACCAGGCTCCACATCTGACCGCCGGTGAAGCTCAAGCCGTCGTTCAGTGCCGCTTGTCCCCACACCTGCCGTTGGCGCAGTGTGTAGCTGTTGCTCTGGTTGTTGTTGGAAGTGATGCCCGCGGACAGGAAGTCGGCCTCCACATAGCCAGTAAGCTTGGCCATGCTCAGTTTGCCTTCCGCCAGCATTCCAACTCGCGACTGACGACCGGAACCGTAGAACTCGCTTATGTGGTTCACGTCCGCACCCGGCATGGTGATCGAATTAAAAGGGGTGTTGATGCCGGCGCCCAGTGCATGCTGCCGCCAGACGGTTTCTGCCGCCAGGAAGCCGATCGGGGTGATGTTGATACCTTTGTAATGCAGCGCCAGCGGACTCTCCACCGCGGCGTTGATATTTTTCTGCGTCTCCTGCAGAGCGACCGCGGTATTGGTCGTGTTCGTCTTCAAATCCGCGACGTCGTTCTTGAGCGCGGTGACCTGCTGCTGTTGCGATGCCGCCGTGGAGGCGGCTTCGTCCGCCTTCGACTGCGCCTGGGACGTGGCACTCTGGCTCTGGCCCAGCTCCTGCTGTAATTGCTGAACCTGCTGGTCCCGGCTCTGGATCTGATCTCTGAGCTGCCGGATCTGCTGCTGCTGCGCGTCCAGCGCCTGCTTCAGCTGATTCAATTGGTCTGCTATCGCCGTGTCTGTGGCTGCAGCTCTTCTCCTCGTCGTCTTGGTCTTCGTAGTCGTCGTAGTCGTGGTACTTTGTTGGGCTTGCGCCGCCAGCGCCGAAAGCGCCAGCGTGAGCGCCAGAGCCATGACTCGCTTCATGTTCTCTTCTCCTGATAAAACGCAAGATAGAACTGCAAAAAAGAAATCTTCGATCTCTAAAGCAAGACTTCTGAGACGGTTGCGGGTGAGCAACATCGTAACTTTCAGTACATTAAGAACTGATGAACTCAGGTTTAATATCAGGTGAATTCTGATCGGCTTTAATGTGAAGAGGGGAAGCGCAAGGATGCGCGAATGCTTCGCGATATCGACTGAGCTCTTACGGGGTGTTGTCCTCTGAAGTTAGCGCTGTTGCGAGCACTGACCAGTCGCTTGCGAGATGTCGGAGACGTTAAGCGTGGGTGCGTGTGGTGATTCCCCGATTACGATGCTGTGCTCGTCGGATGAAGGATCCCCGGGAACAATGTTGCTGGCGACTATTTTCACGCCCTCACCGGCATAATTCTTCAAAGACACACTACTGCTAACCAGGTCGTAGCTCCGGCCTGAGGGCTCAACCAGTTTGAGGTTGCCGTTCGACTCTTGCAAGCACCCGACGTATTGGTGTGGCACACTGCTATTTGTGCCGGGCGTATTAGTCGGCCCAGTAGGAGACATTTGCGAAAAGGCGCACAGTGGCAGAAATGCGATTGTCGCGATCAGAGAAAGGTAGCGCATGGGACTCCCTGGCATTCGGACGGCAGGAGTGGGCACAAGGTTGTATGAAGCTTTCGGCCAAGTAAAAAGCCCTTCGTGCGAAGACGTCATCGCACAAAGGGCTTAGTCCCGAAACTTCGGGCCGAGGTTCTGCCTATTCCAGCGACTTGGGATCGGAAAGGTTCTTCGGCGACGCTTTCTGCAACTCGGCATCGAGCACGTGAGCAGCTTCCGGGGTTGGCGCTTTGCCCTCGCGGAGAATCTCCTTCGCCGTATATCTCCGGCCGTAAAGCTTGATATTCGCGCCATTATCGGGGCGCAAGGTAGAGCCTTCGAGCGAAACGCCTGCGAACAAGCCGCGCGACCGCGAGTAGGAGAGAATTTCTGCCCTCATCGCCAGGTCTGTATCCGCTGCCGTGTCGCGTCCTTTCGGCCCCGCCGCGGCCGCGGCATCAGCACCCAATTTAATCTTGCTGCCCATCAGCGACTCGGCCCCACGGGGATTCATGACGAGGAGAACGAAGTCGGTTGCCTGCCCACCAAGCTGAAAACCAAAATTCCCGCCCTCGAGCGCATACATCGCCGGAGCGCCCCAGGGGCCTTTGAAGTGTTCGCCGGTCCGGCAGACCATCACGCCGCGTCCGTAATCGCCGCCGATGCCAATCGCGATTTTCTTTACCGACGGCAGGACGATGACGCACTCGGCGCGGTCGAGCAAATCCTGCGGGATGTCGTCGGGTATGTTGAGAATTTCCTTTATGACCTCGCCGGCGTCGTTTATGCGGTCCACTTCTTTGGAGTTATCGACCGCCAATGCCGGCAGGCAGATGAGCGCGAGCAAAAATGCCATGCACTTTTTCATGCTGACCTCAATTGAGAATAGAATTCAGCAGCATTTTACATTCCTTGCGGAGGCGGCGCCGTCGAGTAAATCTTGCCGCCTTGTGACCCTTCGAGTGCTCCTTTTGTAACTTGGAGAACCCGCGACAGTAGCCTAGAGTCAAGGGAACGGTCGAGTTAGCGGGCTTGTGTCTTCGGCACGCCACGTGCATCTAATGTAAGCGGGGTAGCCTGGGGCCGTGGCTATTCATGCAATTTTTAGGCGGTATGGGAATGAAGTACATACATTGGGGTTTTTGTCTCGCGCTGACGCTTGCCGCCGCTTTGCCCTCCTTCGGGCAAAACTCGTACGTGAATTCCCAGAGCGTGCTTGCAGTTTCGTCGCCCGGAATTGATCCCACCCAGCCTGTCGTCACCATCAAGACTCGCGTTAATGAGGTGAACGTGCTGTTCATCGCCATGGACAAGCATGGCAAGTTCGTGCGTGACCTGAACCAGAACGATTTCAACATTCTGGATGACAACAAGCCGCCACAGTCGATTGTGAAGTTCTCGCAGGAGACCAACCTGCCGCTGGAGATCGGCCTATTAATCGATACCAGCGGCTCGGTGAACAGCCGCTTCCAGTTTGAGCAGGATGCCGCGGCGGGATTCCTGCAGCACACGATCCGGGCGCATTACGACAGCGCTTTCGTCGTAGGTTTCAACTCCCACCCGAACCTCACGCAGGATTTCACCGATAATGTCAGTCTGTTGGCGGCCGGCATCCAGCGCATGCACGATGGCGGCGGGACCGCGCTCTACGACGCGATTTATGACACCTGCAAAGAAAAGCTGATGCGGGACGACTCCGACCGTCCAGTGCGGAAAGCCATTATTATCGTTAGCGACGGGGAAGATAACCAGAGCGAGCACACGCTCAACCAGGCGATCTGGATGGCGGAACGCGCTCAGGTCATCATTTACACGATTTCAACCGACGACAGCGGGCTAATTCTCCGCGGCGACAAAATTCTTGAAGAAGTCGCCAATGCGACCGGCGGACGTTCGTTTTTCCCCTTCAAGATGAAGGATATTAAGAGTTCGTTCTCCGCCATTGAAGATGAACTGCGCAGCCAGTACGTAGTCTCCTATCATCCGGCGGACTTCGACGCTAACGGGCATTTCCGCTCAATTGAAATCACCGCTTTGAAGAAGGACCTCCAAGTTCGCGCCCGTAAGGGTTACTTCGCCCCTCAACAGTAACGCTGCCCCGCTTTGCTCCGGTGCTAAAATCTGGCAAGTGGTCCGGGTTCGATCGATCAATAATTAGACCATTGGCGGCCAAGGTCATTAAAGCGAGTATGTCCCGAGTTTTTACCAATCTTTGCCTCACGCTGATTCTCCTGTTGCCTTTCTCCGGTTTAGCCGCCAGCCAGCAGCGAATGAAAGCCCCTAAGGCGCAGGCAAAACCATCACCGGCGCAACCCCAGCCAGCGTCGCGGCAGGCTCCTCAGCCCCCCATCGCCCCGGAGCATGAACCGTCGTCTCCTCCCGAAGTGACTTTTCAGGACGGCAAGCTCACGATCGTCGCAAGAAATTCGACAATGGCCGACGTGCTGAACGCGGTGAAACAGAAGACTGGCGCGGCTGTCGATATGCCGGCCTCATCCGGGGAACGCGTCGTGGGTCAGTTCGGCCCGGGCGCGGCGCGCGATGTGATGGCGCAACTGCTGAACGGGTCGCATTTCGATTACGTTCTATTAGGATCCGCCGCCGATCCAACTGGGCTGAAGAAGATCGTGCTGATGGCGAAAGTGAGCGGCCCGGAACCCGCTCATCAGCAGGCACAAGCCAATCAGCCGCCACAGCAGCAATTTCAAAACCTGCAAGCCGTCCCCGAGGTCGAGAGCGAGAGTCAGGATGACAACGCGGGCGAGGCCTCGCCCAATATGGTTCAGCCGCCCGATCAGGAGTCCCAGTCGGACGACCAATCCTCAGACGATCAGCAGAATAATCAGCCAGTTGTGAAAACTCCAGAGCAGCTGCTGCGAGAGCTGCAACAGCAGCAACAACGGCAACAGCAAGACCAAAGCGGGCCGCCGGGCGCACCGGGCCAGCCTCCGCAATAAAGTTGATGCGAAATTGCGATGGTTTCCTTAGTGGCCGTTCTGTCCTTTGGGGTCATTGCTTTTTCAGAGTGCGGTTTCCTATCGCTCCTGTGTTGAAATAACTCTGTGCAGCTTGGCCAATGCTTGAATGCCGCGATCGAGGGCCTGACCGCGGCCCATGTTCCATCTCCACGAATGAACGCCGAGCTGCTGCTAATGTTCACCCTGGGCCGCGACCGCGCTTATTTATACGGCCATCCTGAGTACGAAATGACCACGGGCGAGCTGGTGCGCTACGAGGACGCTCTAGCGCAACGCTCACAGGGCGTTCCGGCACAATACATCACTGGTCACCAGGAATTCTGGGGGATGGATCTGATCGTGAGTCCGGCCGTCCTGATCCCGCGTCCCGAAACCGAGCACCTGATTGAAGCCGTGCTGGACCGTGTGGGTAGGTTTGGTGTGCGGCGGGCGCCCTCGCCCGCCGAACTCAAGATCGTTGACGGCGGCACAGGTTCCGGCTGCATTGCCCTGGCGCTCGCAAAGGAATTGCCTCAGGCCGAAATCCACGCAACAGATTTTTCTCCTGCGGCTCTCGAAATCGCGCGCGCCAATGCCGCTCGCCATCAGTTCGACACACGCATTCGCTTTCACGAGGCCGATTTGCTGGAAGGACTGCAGAAGAACGCGTTTGATTTCGTGGTCTCGAACCCTCCATACGTCGGCGAATCTGAGGAAGACTCGGTTCAGCTGGAAGTGCGCAAATTCGAGCCGCGCAATGCGGTCTTTGCCGGGTCTAAAGGAACAGAAGTTATCGAGCGGCTGATACCGCAAGCTCGCGATGTTCTGAAACCCGGCGGCTCGCTGGTCATGGAAATCAGCGGCACGATTGCGCTGCAGGTTCGAGGAATGCTAAGCGGCTGGCAAGAAATTGAAATTGCGAATGATCTGCAAGGCGTTCAGCGGGTCGTGATCGCACGAAAGGCTGAGTGCTGACCACCCACTAAAGAGAATGATTCCGAGGGGTCGCGCTGCTAGACAACGAGGAATCTGCTGTTTCCGTGGGGAAAGCAGATTCCTCACGGGTAAAGCCGTTCGGAATGACATGCGCGAAGGCGGTTAGGGAAAGATCAAAGTGAACGTGGGGCGAGGGGCATTCTCGCGCGTCGATCCTGGGGCTGCGGCTATCGCTTCTCCACCGCGGCGGGCTGAATTTCTTCCACATCGACCAGATTAGTCGGATAGCGCCCGGTGTAACAGGCAGTGCAGTAGGTCGTCTTCTCACCGTCGCGGCAGGCCTTCTTGAGTCCGTCAAGCGAAAGGTAGGCTAGCGAATCCGCGCCGATGTACTGCCGAATCTCTTCAACCGTATTATTTGCCGCGATCAGTTCTTTTTTCCTCGGTGTGTCTACACCATAAAAACAGGGAGAAATTGTCGGCGGGCAGGAGATGCGCATGTGAACTTCTTTTGCGCCTGCGCCACGCACCATGCGCACAATCTTTTTGCTGGTGGTGCCGCGAACGATGGAATCGTCGATGAGGACGACGCGCTTGCCTTCGAGCAAACTGCGAACCGGATTGAGCTTAAGCCGAACCCCAAAATCACGCACCGATTGCTGCGGTTCGATGAAAGTGCGTCCCACATAATGATTGCGGATCAAACCGAAGCGAAGTGGAATTCCACTCTCCGCGGCATAGCCTATAGCAGCGGTTACGCCTGAGTCGGGCACCGGGACGACTAAATCCGCGTCCGCCGGTGACTCGATCGCGAGCTGGCGGCCGAGCTGTTCGCGGCTCTCCTGCACGGAGCGCCCGAAGACGCGGCTGTCAGGACGCGAGAAGTACACGTGCTCGAAGATGCAGCTCGACTGGGCTACAGCGGGAACGTAGAAGCGCGAGCTTATGCCTTCCGGACCAACGATCACTAACTCGCCCGGCTTGACCTCGCGTTCGTAAGTCGCGCCAATCAAGTCAAACGCGCAGGTTTCGGATGCGAACACGATCGTGTCCTGCGCTCGATCTCCCTGCGCGGGAACCCGTCCCATTGCGAGCGGGCGGAAGCCGTGCGGATCGCGCACAGCAAAGATGCGGTCACGGCTGATCATCACTAGAGAGAACGCGCCCTCAACCCGGCGCAAAGCGTCGGCGATTGCCTCGGGCAAAGTGTGCTCGCGGGATTGGGCGATCAGGTGAACGATAACTTCGGTATCGCTGCTGGTCTGAAAGATCGAGCCCTGGGCTTCCATGCGTCCACGGAGTTCGAGAGCGTTGGTCAGGTTGCCATTGTGCGCCAGCGCAATCATTCCTTTGTTCGATTGCACCATGATCGGCTGGGCATTTAACAGAGCGGAATCACCCGTGGTCGAGTAACGAGTGTGGCCGATGGCGAGACTTCCGCGAATTCGCGAGAGCTTCTCTTCCGTGAAAATATCGGCGACGAGCCCCATCGCCTTGTGGATGTGCAGCGACATGCCATCGGAGCTGACGATCCCGGCCGACTCCTGACCGCGATGTTGCAGCGCATGCAGCCCCAGGTAGGCGAGCGTCTCCGCCTCAGG
>DATIYR010000015.1:0-7227 GCA_035517535.1 Terriglobales bacterium | reverse complement strand
CATGAGAGAATCGATCACGGACAAGCGTGATTCGTGGCTAGTGCTTGGCAATTAGTTCAAACAAAGTACCGTCAGAGTATGTATGGCTGACCACTAGTCACTGATCACGAGTCACTTACGACTAAATGAATCGCTCTCTCAAGCCCGCCGACCGTCTTCTCAAGATCGTCGAAGCATTTCCGCGTATCACCGTCACCGTGCTCGGCGACATGGTTGCGGACGAATTCGTGTACGGCGAAATCTCTCGTGTCTCGCGCGAGGCCCCGGTGCTGATTCTTCGTCATCGCGAACGCACCGTCGTTCCCGGCGGCGGCGCAAATGCGGTCAATAACCTCGCTGAGCTCGGAGTCAACGTTTTGCCGGTCGGCATTGTTGGCAATGATGAACCCGGACGTCTTTTGCTCCGGGAGTTCCGCCACAAACACATTCCGATTACTGGAATTCTTAAGGACAAAAACTTCGCGACCGTCACCAAGACGCGCATCCTCGCTGGAATGCCGCACACCTGGCGTCAGCAGGTGGTGCGTATCGATCGCGAGCCGGAAGCGGATCCTGGCCAGCATATGACGCGTGAACTGGCGTTGGCTGTGCGGGAATACCTGCGCGCCTCCGACGCGCTGCTGGTTTCGGATTACGGATACGGTGCCGCCACGCCTGAGATTCTGAATGCAATTCGTGATCGTCGGACTCCGCAGCCATTGCGGGTGAAGCGCGGAAGGAGTCAATCTCCTCAAGAAGGATCAGGCCAGCAATCAATTCCCATCGTTCTCGACTCTCGCCATCGCATGCTTGAGTTCTCAGGAATCACGGCCGCCACGCCGAACGAGCCCGAAATCGAAGAATCTCTCGATGTAAGAATTGGGCAGGATTGGAGACGCCTCTGCTCGACCGGCGCAGAGATCATTTCGCGCATGAAGCTTCAGTCACTCGTGATCACGCGTGGCCGCGATGGTATGGTCGCCTTCGAGGGCAAGCAAAGGCCCGTGGATATTCCAATCTTCGGCAGCGATCAAGTCACAGATGTTACCGGGGCCGGGGACACGGTGATTGCCACATTTACCGCAGCGCTCGCTGCCGGCGCGAACACAGAAGAAGCTGCGCACCTTGCAAATTACGCCGGCGGCATCGTAGTGATGAAGCGGGGCACGGCAACCGTTTCGCAGCAGGAGTTATTTGAGGCACTCGAGAAGTCGCCTCCGCAAACCCGATCGCATTAAGTTTTACGGGATTTCTCTGCGAACTCGGTCGGACCTTGGCGAACTCGGCGGTTAAAAGCTTCTTCCGCTGTCAACTGAAAAAGCCGCGGACGAAAAATAGACATGTCAGTCAAGAAGATTTTCAGTCGCGAAGAATTGAAACGCCACGTTCAAACCTGGCGGGGAAATGGCGAGAAGATTACGCTCGCAAACGGCTGCTTCGATCTTTTGCACGTCGGTCACATTCGTTACCTGCATGCTGCCAGGCAACTCGGCGGAAAGCTCATCGTCGCCATAAATTCCGATGAATCTGTCCGCAAGCTGAAAGGCGCTGGTCGTCCGCTCATGCCTGCCGAGGAACGCGCAGAGATTCTCGGGGCATTGTCGGACGTCGATGCCGTCGTCATTTTTTCCGAGCCCGACGTGCGCGCGCTCATTCGTGAAATCCGTCCGGATTTCCATGCTAAAGGCACCGATTACACCGCGCAATCGGTGCCGGAACGTGAAGTGGTTATCGATTGTGGCGGACGAGTGGAGATCGTCGGTGACCCCAAAGATCATTCCGCCAGCGAAGTGATCCGCCGCATGGAGCAGCGCCGCTCGTGAGTTCCGGGGCAGCGCCGACTCCGCCGGAAAGCATGCTCGTTGTTCGCCTCGGTGCCATGGGCGATGTCATTCATACGCTCACAGCAGTAACGGCTTTGAGAGGCGCGCTGCCCAATGTACGAATCGGATGGATCATGGAAGCACGATGGTCTGAATTGTTGTGCGCGAAGAGCGCAGCAAGATCGGGTCCACGCAGCACGCAGCGTCCGATAGTCGATTTCGTTCATGAAGTGGACACCAAGCTCTGGCGAAGGTCACTCTTCTCGAAACGGACGCGTCAGCAAATCGCAGCTGTTTGGGGAGAAGTGAGGACTCAGAAATATGAAGCCGCCGCCGATTTTCAAGGCGCGCTGAAGTCTGCTGTCATCACGCGTGCAGCGGGTGCAAGGCGAGTGGCCGGATTCGCTCACCCGCGCGAAGTTCCTGCGCATTTTTTCTACAAGCAATTCGTCGAGACTACCGATATCCACGTCATCGATCGGTACCGCCGCATAGCCGAGTTTATCGCCGGACAACCGCTTCCAAGCTGCAGCCCTGTGTTTCCGCAGGACGAGGAAGCAGAATCGAGCATCGCAAGCCGTTTCGGTTCCGCGGTCGAAAATTTCGTGCTCATCAATCCCGGCGCTGGATGGGGCGCTAAGCAATGGCCCGCTGAACGCTACGGTGAAGTAGCGCGGGTGCTCTCGCAACATGGACTCACTCCTCTCATCAACTTCGGCCCCGGGGAACAAGAGATTGCAACGAAAGTCTTTGAAGCGAGCGGCCATACAGCCCAGCCGGTTTCATGCACGATTTCAGAACTCATCGCGCTCACCCGGCGCGCGAAATTGTTCATCGGCGGTGACACCGGCCCCATGCACCTGGCTGCGGCCTTGCGTATTCCAGTCGTCGCCATCTTCGGCCCCACCGATCCTTCCCGCAACGGACCCTACGGCAGCAGGAGCATCGTTCTTCGCGATCCCTTCAGCCAGAATTCGCTGTCGCACACCAGCACTCCCGACCCCGGCTTGCTCAAAATTACGGCCAAAGAAGTAATCACCGCCGCGCGCCAGCTACTGGAGAATCCCGGTGCCTAGCTGGAGCCGAATCGCACGGCGCATCCGTGTTCCGCTGGGTTTCGCGTTTGCGGGCGTCTATATCTGGCTGGCTCACCCCAGTGAACTCTCCATCGCAATCGGCTCTGTTGTTGCTTTCGCCGGACTGGGCATTCGAGCACTCGCCTCCGGCCATATTCGAAAAAATGAGGCCCTGACTATGACCGGGCCGTACGCCTACACTCGCAATCCTCTTTATCTTGGCTCAATTATTCTTGCTGGCGGATTCCTGATCGCGGCAAGAAGCTGGTGGATCGTTTTGATTGCCGCGGCGATACTCGTTGTCATTTACTTTCCCGTCATCCGTTCCGAAGAAACATTTCTCCTCGAACGTTTCCCGGAATACGAAGACTACGCGCGATACGTACCTCGGCTATGGCCGCGGTTGCGGCCTTATCAGCGCAGCACGGGCGCCTTCTCCTGGCATCTTTATTGGAAGCATCGCGAATACAATGCCGCGATCGGAATGCTTTGCATTGTTGCCGTGCTGATCGGAAAAGTGATCTGGTTCGCAAAATGATTCGCAAGTTGTCCCGCCCACTCAAATGGATGTCGTCCCGAACCGCTTTATCCTTTGCATTGTCGTTCCGAACGCCTTCAGGCGTGAGGAATCTGCTGTTAGTGTCCCTATTTGCTCTCGTGCCTGCCAGCGCTCAATCACCTCCGCCTGCATCTCGAATCGTCCCTCCGCCCGCGTCCTTTCACCTTCCAGAGAATCAAAAGCTGACTTACTCGGTTGAGTGGCACATGATCAACGCCGGAACCGCCACAATCCTTCTCGAGCATTCCAATTCCGCTGAGCACCTTCATTCAATCGCTGATACGTCCGGCATGGTCAACAAACTTTTTGCTGTTCACGACACATTTGACGCCGAGATCGATCCGCAGACCTTCTGCACGAAGGAAATCTCAAAATACAGCGAAGAAGGTTCTCGCCGCCTGGAGCGCAAAATCAATTTCGACTACCAAAGATACAAGAGTCACGTTGATGACTACGACCTGAAGACTGGGAAAAAGAAGCCTGCCGAGTTTGAAATTCCATCGTGTGTGACCGATGTTGTGACCGGATTTTTTTACGCCAGCTCGCTCGCCCTGGCACCCGGATTCTCAGAGACCTTCCCGGTAAACGACGGCGGAAAAACAACAGATGTAAGAATCGAAGTTGAGGGCCGGAACCGGGTCAAAGTTCCCGCAGGCGAGTTTGAGACGCTAAGGGTGAAGGCCGAACCTATCTCGGGACCTTTGAAGGGCAAAGGCACGCTCTGGGTCTGGTTTTCGGACGATACGCGCCACTTGCCCGTGCAGATGAAATCTAAACTCGGTTTCGCCAACCTGCTCTTTCAGCTGCAGCGTGTCGAGGTGCCGCGTTAAGTTGGGGCCTCTGGAGCCGGACAACCCAGTCCCGTCCCGATTGAATACCGCTGAGGGACATCGTGGCTGACGGACTCCGTGGAGGAGCGGCCCTTTAGGGCCGCGTAAATCTGGAACAGGACGTTAACGCGGCGCTGAAGCGCCGCTCTTCCACGATGATGCCGCTCTTCCACAATCATCAAGAATGATTCTCTGCCCGCGCCTCAATCACTTCCCGCGCGTGCTTCAATTCCGCCCGTTGCGAGTTCGCTCCCTCGCAGTTCTTCACGATGGCCGCATAATACTCATTCGCTTTATCGTGTTTGCCTGCCTGCTCCGCTGCCTGCGCCGCACCATACAGAGAATCGAATCGTCCGGGATCATTCTTCATTGATGTTTCATATTCCGCGAGCGCCTGTTCGGGCTGATGACTCTCGAGCAGCATGTCCCCAAGCATCTCGTGCGCAGGAATGCCCTGGCTGGACTCAGCTTCGCCCTCTTCTTTATCGGCAATGGTCCGCAGCAGGCGCACCGCTTCGTCATTGTGCCCCTGAGCATGCTCCAGCCAAGCGTTCGCTTCGGTGAGCTCGTCGTCCACGCCTTCGTAACCACGCTGGTCCTTTTCCCGGCTGGACCCGAGCTTCCTCTGAATGCCCTCGATCTGTGCTATTTCCTTCTTCGCTTGTGCCGGATTACCACTACGTGCCGCACCAATTGCGCGTGCCATTAATGTTACAGACTGGTCGTAATCACTCGCGCCGCTGATCAGTTCAAGTTGCTCCGCTTCTTTCCAGTGATGCAGTTCGAGCACGTACGAGGCCGGAAACGCCGAAAGCGCAAACAGGCGCGGATCGAATCCCATGCCATACATGTCCTTCATTGGGGGCATGGCGCGAACTTCATCGATGATTTTTTGCGCGTCCTCTTCGCGCCCGGTCTGCAGGTATGCGTAAACCAGAAAATCCATCGCGTGGAACTGGTGTCCCTCGCCGCCCATGTGCTCAGCGGCTTCTTTTTGCGTGGCCGCGATCGAACGCACATTGCAGTCGATGTCCTCCGGCCACATACCGAGCCGCGCAAAAATGTGCGATGGCATATGGACCGCATGCGGAGCGGCGGGTGCGATCTGCGCATATCTGCGCGCCGCCGGCAGGCCCAGCTTGGCCATATCGGGTTTGTCATAGGTATGAATCAAATAGTGGGCCACGCCCGGATGGTCGGGCTCCTCGGCGAATAATTTCTCCAAAACCGCGGCGGCTTTTTTCCGATTTACATTCGTCTTGTCGTTATCAGGTTCCGAAGCCAACAGGCTCAGCGCATAAAAAGCCGCGGCTTCATGATCATCCGGATTTTTCTGGCTGACCTTCTCCATCGCATTCGAATACGCCGTCGCCCGCTTCTGATATGGCCTGCCCGGGTGCTCATAGAATTTACTCAGCGCCGCAATGTAGTCCTTCTCGCGCGGAGTCGCCGGAAGCGCGCGCCCCTGCTTGAGTTCCGCTGCCCCGCGGTCCAGGGTCGGCCTGTCCGGACGGTTCCAGAGTTGATGCCATAGGCTCATCGCCAGGCCCCAATGCGCAATTGCACATTGAGGGTCGGCTTTTTCTATTTCCTGAAATTGCTTCTCCGCCTCCTCGTACCAGAAGGAGTGCAGCATGGCCACGCCCCGCTCGATCGGCTTCTGCTCCGCGGCCAGGCACGAGGACGGAAAATGCACCGTCCCAAGTTGCGCTTCGGTCACATCTTCATGATGAGGAGGTTCATCCTCGGCGAATCCCAAAACAGAGATGCAAATACAAACCGCCAGCAGGAAGGCACAGAATTTCATGGGAGCACCACCGGAAAGTGAGTCTATCCCCAGAGCACACGCGAGTCAAAAATCCACTCAGCCTGGCAGGCGGCTGTCGTCGGATTCTACAGTTTTCCATGTATTGCAACAGAGTGCCGCGTTCGTGACAATAACGCGAGGGGCGTGTGTGTCGACGGTAATAAATATCTCTTCAGCCATACAATTTCCGCCAATGTCGCTACCAGATCCGGCGCACATCGTGCAGTTCTATACGAGCGATCGCTTTCTGCTCGACGGGCTCGCCGCGTCGCTGGGAAGCGCCCTCGAATCAGGCGAATCCGTAGTCGCGGTGACCACGAAAGCTCATCAGAAGGGGCTGCTTGCGAGGCTCGCTGCCCGGGGAATCGACACGGTCGAAGCAACCGGCAAAGGCCGTCTAGCGGTTCTCGACGCGATCGACGCCTTAAAGAAGTTCATGGATCCGCGTGGTCCCAATCGCCAAAGATTTTTGCGTGAATTCGGCAGTGTTATTCGCAAGGCCGAAGCGGCCGCCGAGGTGAAGGGCAAGCGCGTGGTTGTTTTTGGTGAAATGGTGGCTGTGCTCTGGAAAGACAAGCAGCATGAGGCCGCAATTCGGCTTGAGCAGCTCTGGAACGAACTCGCGCAGACCCACTTCTTTCATTTGCGCTGCGCCTATCCGGCAAAGAGCTTCCAGGGCAAAACCAAAGGTGAGCCCTACGCGACCATCTGCGCTGAACACTCGGTTGTGATCCCCGCCTGAAAAAAACCAGTAAAAACCAAAGCCGCCCTCGTCGGGCGGCTTTAGCTTCGTGGGTTGAACTCCTCAAGTTGTCAGGCCGGAGGTGGCCATTGATTATGAGGACGTTGGCTGTATATTCGTCCAGAGCGCTCCCGAACGCAATAAAGCAAAAATACTAGGCTGCAATAGAACTTACCTCCGATCCTTTATGGACTACTTATGGACGCCCTGGCGGTACGCCTACATCGCAGCGGCCGCGAAGACCGATGGCAAATCCGGCGAGTGCATTTTTTGCGAACTGCCGAAAGCTTCGGATGCCGAGGCGAAAATCGTACATCGCGGCGAGCACTGCTACATCATTCTGAATGGTTTTCCGTATACAACCGGCCATGTGATGGTTGTTCCGTTCATGCATACCGACCAACTGCAGAA
>DATIYR010000014.1:0-17844 GCA_035517535.1 Terriglobales bacterium | reverse complement strand
GCGCCGGAGATGGCGCGCCCAGCATCTTTTAATGTGTCACTAACATTTTTGCGAGAAGCCCGAAGCCCCGGCACCATACCAAAAGCTATTCCCGTAAGCATCGAGATGATTAACGCGAACAGCAGAACTCGCACGTCCAGTCCAATATCTTCCGCTCGCGGTATAGTTGGCGCGAAACTGCTCCTCGGCGCCGCGGCAAGGGCCGCGGCTGTGCCCCATTTCGCTACAACTAAGCCCAGCACGCCTCCCAACACAGCCAGTAATACGCTCTCGGTGAGCAGTTGCCGCAAAATGCGACCAGATCCTGCGCCGAGTGCGGCACGGATAGAAAACTCTCGCTGCCTTGCCGTCGAACGGGCCAGCAGCAGGTTCGCCACGTTCACACATGCAATCAGCAATACGAAACCAACCGCGCCGAGCAGCAGCAATAACACAGGCCGAACGTCGCCAACCATTTCATCTTTCAAGCTGATGATTGTGGACTTGATGTTCGAGTTGATATCGGGATAGGCGGCGGCAAGCCCGGCATTCACTCTCTTCATATCCTCGCGAGCTTGCTGCAGCGTGACGCCGGGTTTCAAAAAGCCAATCGCGTCAGTGCCCCAGAAGGAATCTCGCTTGTAAAACGCGGGGTCGGTTTCCTCTCCAATCGGTTCGTAGACATCAGCGGTTCTGAAGTTTTGAATAACCAGATGAAACGACGATGGGATAACCCCGACGATTGTCCGTCCCTCGCCGCCAACAATGACGCGCTTGCCAATTACGTTCTTATCCGAGCCAAATTTTCGCTTCCACAAACCTTCAGAGATCAGGATGGTGGGATTTGCACCGCGCCGGTCTTCATTGGGACTGAAATTGCGTCCCAGCATCGGTGTCACGCCGAGAACCGGGAAAAATTCGGCAGAAACGTGCTGCGCTGGCACATCCTCTGCCTGGCCCACTCCGGTTATGGTGCCATCCGCCCAGCGGTATCCAGCAATCGCTTCAAAGGAACGATTCTCGCGCTGCCAATCAAGGAGGTTCGGGTAAGAGATCGAGCCCTTATTGAAGTCCGGCTTATCTTGAAACATCGAAACCATGCGGTCCGCGTTCGGGAAGGGCAATGGGTTGAGCAAGACTCCATTAACGACGGAAAAAATCGCTGTATTTGCGCCAATGCCGAGCGCCAAGGTCAAAACGGCGACGGCCGTGAATCCCTTGTTCTTAGCCAGCTGCCGCAACGCGTAACGAAAATCCTGAAGGAGTCCATTCATATGTCCCTCACTCGTACCTCAGCGCCACTATGGGATCGACCTTCGTGGCGCGGCGGGCGGGCAGGTAGCTGGCGAGTAGCGCTGTCGCAGCAAGGATGAACGCGACAGTTCCATAAGACACAGGATCCAGTGGCGTAATGCCAAAGAGCAACGAGCGCAGCGACTGGGTGACGACGATGGCGACGCAGAGACCGATGGCCATGCCGGATGCGGTCAGGAAAAGGGCGGAACGGACGAACATCCACTTTAGTCTGCTGCGTTGCGAGCCGAGAGCCAGCCGGATGCCGATTTCACGAGTGCGCTGCGAGACCGTATATGAAATTACCCCGTAGGTGCCGATGATGCTGAGGGTGAGCGCCATGGATCCAGCGATGGCGAGCATGACCAGAGTGAAAGCAGTACGGGCCATCGACTGTGTGTAGATCTCGCCCATCGTTCGCACTGCTGCAACGGGCAGGTTGCCGTTGACTGCCCAGACCGCCTGCTGCACCTGGCTGATGAAGCTTGAAGTGCCAGCGCGACTGGAGCGAATGACAAACGTGACGGAACGCGGCGCGTCAATGGTGGGTTGTTGCGTATATGGATCGTTGAGCATGGCCGGCCAGTAGATGGTGGGGGACGCCACATCCTGGACGCCGTGCTGACGGACATCTTCGACCACACCGATCACTTCCTGCCATGGCTTATTGTCGAATTGGCGGACGCGTTTGCCGATGGCAGCAGCGGCCGAACCCCAGCTGTCGCGAACGAAGCTTTCGGAAACGATGACGTACTGATGAAAACCGTAGATGTCGGCCCAGTTGAAGTCGCGGCCGGCGATCAAACGCGTGCCCATAGTGCCAAAGAATCCGGGCGACACATAGTTGTAGAGGCGAATCGGAGGCTCGCCACCGTCGTAAGTTTTACCCTCCACACGAATCTGATCCCAATTGGGATCGAACTCCTGCATGGGCACACCGGCTGCAAAACCAACCGAGGTGACGCCGGGGATGGCGGCGATCTGGTCGGCAATGCTGTTTTGCGTGCGCGTAACCACGAGCGGATCGGGGATGAAGGACTCGGGGATGGAGACGCTGATGGTCTGGATGTGGGCAGGGTCCGAGAAGCCGGGATCCACATTGCGCAGCGCAGCGAAGGTCCGGATTATGAGCACCGCGCTGACGAGGAGCACGAGAGCGATGGTGGTTTGCGCAATAACAAGGATGTCGCGGGAGCGATGGCGAGCACGGTCGGTAGTGGCGGCGCGGCCAGACAGGCTCATGGTCAGCGATGGAGAACAAGCTGAGCGCCAAGCGGGGATAGCTCCGAAGAAGACGCCGCAGAAGATAGTAAGCAGGAAGATAAAGATGAGTGAGCGGCCGTCGATTGTGATTTCGGCGAGGCGCGGAAGGTTTGCGGGACTGAGCGCAACGAGCAGGCGTAATCCGGCACGGGCAATGCCGATGGCGAGCGCGCCGCCGATGAAGCTAAGCGCAAGGCTTTCGAGGAGCATTTCCTGCGCGATGCGGAGGCGGCCGGCACCGAGAGCGGCGCGGACGGAGTGCTGCTGCTGGCGAGATTCCGCGCGAACCAGCAAAAGGTTCGCAAGATTCGCGCAGGCGATGAGCATTACGAGTCCCACAGTCGCCATGACGACCCACAGGACACTCGCGACATTGCCGATGACCTGCTGCTTGAGCGAATGAAAATTCGGTGTGATGCGCCATATCCGGTAGTAGTGCGGGTTGGTGCCGGGCCCGTTGGACCATGAATCCATCCAGACAGGAATGAGGCGGGCGATGTCGGCGTCCGCCTGATTGATCGACACACCAGGCTTGAGTCGGCCGATGCCGTCGTATCCGAACGGTGCAAGCTTCTGGTTGACAGGGTCGAGGGCAAGCGGGATGAGGAGATCGAAATCGTGGTCCGCGATCCGGAAGTTCCGAGGCATGATGCCGACGATGGTGTGCGGCTGCGAATCAACCTGGAGGACACGACCGATGACCGAGGAATCACCGCCGAAGTGACTCTGCCAATAGCCGTAGCTCAGCATGACGGTTTTCGATCCCCGGGGATCCTGGTCGACGGCTGAGAACCAGCGGCCAACCATAGCGGGTACATCGAGCGTTTCCAGCACACCCCCGCTTAGGAGTGCGGTGCGCACCTGCTCAGGACGAGCAACGCCGGTAACGTTTGCCATCCCAGTGGTCGAGATGCCGAGGGATTGGAAAGTGCGATTGTGCGCGAGAAAGGTAAAGTACATCGACGGTGAGAGCTGTAGGCCACTCGAAAAACTGGCGAGCCCACCGGCGCCCGGAGCGTTGAGCCAGAGAGCGACAAGGCGATCCGCTTGGGGATAAGGCAGGGGGCGCAGGAGTACGCCATTGATGACGCTGAACACGGCGGTGTTCGTGCCGATGCCGATTGCCAATGTGAGCACGGCGATGATGGTGAACGCCGGCGATTTCCGCAGCAAACGCAGAGTGTGACGCAGGTCTTGAACTATTCCTGTCATCGCCAATTCCTTCGCGATAGTTCAGCCGTGCTGCGAAATTTCATATTTCCTCACTCGTACCTCAGCGCCACCATGGGATCCACATTCGCCGCGCGGCGGGCTGGAATGTAACAGGCGAGTAAAATCGTGATCGCCAGCACGAACGATGACGTGATCAACGCTAAAGAGTTCAACAAGCTGACGTGATAAAGCAGGCTGGCAAGCATGCGTCCAAGTACAAGCGTCATGGCTATGCCAATCGCAAATCCAACACATGCGAGCCGAACACCATAGCGAAGCACCAGCCGCAGAACATCCTGGCGGGTGGCGCCGAGCGCAATGCGCACGCCAAGCTCGCGGTTGCGGAGGCGAACGGTGTAGCTGATGATCCCGTAGAGTCCTAACGCTGCTAGGGCGAGTGCGAGACCCGCGAAGATTGAAAGCAGAACCACGAGGAACCGCTGCCCGGTGAGTGATGCCTCCACTCGTTCCTGCATCGTCTTGAAGTCATAAAGAGGGAGATTCGGATCGATGGCTCGCGCCGCCGCCCGCATACCGTCCGCCATGCTTTCGGGATTGCCGTTGGTCCGAACCAGGACCCCGACCGACGAACTCGTCTCTTGCGCTAGCGGCATGTAGTAGAAGCCTTCTGTGGTGTCCGCTTTCAATGAGGAAGCTTTCGCGTGGCCTACAATTCCGACAATCGTCACCCACGGCGAGTGGGGGCGAAATGAGAACTGTATGTGCTGGCCGATGGGATCCGCTCCGGGCCAGTAGCGGCGTGCAAGCGTGTCATCGATCACGCATACGTGCTCGGTAGTCAGGCGGTCTTGCTCTGTGAAAACGCGCCCTCGAAGGAGCGGAATTCGCAGCGTCGCGAAGTAGTCGGGAGAGACGCTGCGATGATTGCCGTGTGGCCCGGGATCGTCAGGCGCGAGCGTTTGTCCTTCAATGCGGAATGACGCCGATCCGCCCATGTTGGTAAACGGCAAGGCGTTGGTCAGCGCCGCATGCGTCAAGCCGGGAATATGATTCAGTTGCTCTTCTAAGCTTCGATAAAAGGCGGCCTGCTGTTCATCCTTCTGATACGTGGCCGCGGGCAAGCTCAATTCGGCCGACATTACACCACTCGGATCGAATCCCGTCTTTACTT
This sequence comes from Terriglobales bacterium, assembly GCA_035517535.1. GTDB lineage: Bacteria > Acidobacteriota > Terriglobia > Terriglobales > Acidobacteriaceae > Gp1-AA145. The sequence continues at coordinate 12,965 of DATIYR010000014.1, read as the reverse complement.
CCTCCAGTTTTCTCAAGCTGCGGACCAACAGTCCCGAGGCAAGCAAGAGAACCATCGCCATGGCGATCTCTGCGATCACCAATCCGGAGCGAAGCCGCTGTCGGCCGCGGCTCGACGCATCCGATCGGCCACCTTCTTGCAGGGCGTGAAACCAATTTCCCCGCGCTAGCTGCCAGGCCGGAGCCACACCGCAAAGCAACGCGCACAACGTCGCGAGCGCGACAAGGAGAAGCAGCACAGGCTTGCCGATGTGGACGGCGAGATTCAGCATCACATCGGGGGGAGCAAGCAGCAGAAGAAGCGGAATCAGGATCCTCGCCAACATCAGACCGAGCGCCGCTCCCGCGATCGACAGGCATAGTCCTTCCATGAGCGCTTGCTGAGCCAGCCGGTAGCTTCCCGCGCCCAACGCAATTTGAATCGAGAGTTCACGCTGCCGGCCTGATGCGCGCGCCAGCTGAAGCCCCGCAATATTCGCGCAAATAATAAGCAGGATGGTGGCAACGGCCGCCAACAAAACCAACAATGGTTGACGAAGACTGCCCGACACAAACTCAATCAGCGGCATGCAAAACATGCCCCAGCCGGAGGTTCTGAGCCACGCTTGTGCGCCTTGTGCGGCAATGTCCTGGTCCGCGCGCATGTGGAGATACGCATTGGCTTGCGCCAGCGAGACACCAGGCCGCCGCCTGGCCACGGCAAACAGGTATTCGTTGTTCCTGTTCCGCGGATCGAAGTAACTTCCAGGAGGAAGGCCGATTGGAATCCATAGCTCCGCCTGGTTAGGCCAGGCGAAATTCGGCCCCATCACGCCAATCACTTTGTAGGATTCGTCGTTTAATTGGAGCGTCCGGCCGACAATCGACTCATCGCCTCCGAAGACCCGCCGCCAGGTGCGATACGAGAGCACGGCGACATGGTTGGCTTCGGGCTCATCCTCCTCAGGCCGGAAGACGCGACCGAGATGAGGTCGCGCCCAGAACACATCGAACCATTGCCAGGAGACTTCCGCTCCGGAAAGACGTTGCGGGGTAGAATCGCCACTGCTGTAATTGAAATCTTCTCCCTGCATTACCGCGGCCGACGTGAAAATGTTCTTGGCTGTGACTGCATCACCAAAATCAGTGGGTGAGAAATTGATGTTGGCGAGATCGCCCATCGCGTATTTAGCGCGCAGGGCCACAACATTTTCCGGGTGAGGAATCCCGCTGGGATTCAGCAGAACCGCATTCATTACGCTGAACACGGCTACGGTCGCGCCGATTCCCAGTGCAAGCGTAAGCACCGAAGTGAATGTGAATCCCGGCGCTTTCCTTAATTGCCTGGCCGCATAGCGCAAATCTTGTAATAGTCCGGTCATAACTCTTCCTCACTCGTATCGGAGCGCCACCATGGGATACACCTTGGTCGCGCGGCGCGCGGGAATCACGACAACTCATGCGCTTGCGTCCGCCATCAATTTTTGCAGCTCTTCTTCGGCGACGACCTTGCCATCGAATAAATGAATTTCGCGTTGCGCATGCTTGGCAAAACGTGGATCATGCGTGACCATGCAGATGGTCGCACCGTCATGGTGCAGGTCTGCGAGAAGTTGCATTACAGCTTCTCCGTTGCGGGAATCAAGATTTCCAGTCGGCTCGTCGGCGAGCAGGATCGACGGATGCCCGGCAAGGGCGCGAGCCACGGCGACGCGCTGTTGCTGACCGCCGGAAAGTTGCGAAGGATAATGCCGGACACGGTGCGCCATCCCGACACGTTCAAGCGACTCCATCACGCGCTTCTTGCGGTCGGCTGAGGGCATTCGCTGCCGATATGTCAGGGGCAGCTCGACATTTTCGTAAACCGTGAGATCGCCGATCAGATTGAAACTCTGAAAAATGAAGCCAATTTCCTGATTGCGAATGCGCGAGCGCGCGCCGAAATCCAGGCTCTCAACCGGTTTGCCGTTGAGCTGATATTTACCTGCCGTCGGGGTATCGAGCAGGCCGATGATCGAAAGTAGCGTCGACTTGCCGCAGCCCGAGGGCCCAGACATGGCTACGTACTCGCCTTTGCGAATCGACAGGTGGACCCCAGAGAGCGCGTGAGTCTCGATTTCATCGGTGTAGAAAACTTTTGTAAGGTCTTCGATTTGGATCAGTGGTTGTGCGGAATCGGGCATGATCACCTCAAAATTGAGTCATTTAGTCATTGAGCCATTTAGACATTGAAGACAGCGACCTCTGCAGGGGTGCGTGCCAATGATCAATGACTCAATGACTGAATGATTCAATCCAGCCGGATCCTGTCCGTGTTGTCCTCGCGCGACATGTCGGAGAGGATGACGGTGTCTCCTTCTTTTAACCCTTCAAGAACCTGAATCGAATTCACCGAAGCGCGGCCGACCTTTACCGGAACGCGGACCCCTCCTTTGCCATCGGGATCAAGCTTGAACAGGCTAATCGTGCTGTCCTCCTGTCCGAATGCCGGTCGCCCAACATAAAGAACGTTTTTCAAGTTTTCGAGATTAATGGTCCCGTCCACGCTCAAGTCCGGGCGCGCACCTTTCGGCAGTTCGCCGGTGAGCTTCACATCCACGGTGACAGTGCCGTTCTGCACTGCCGGGTCGACGCGCATTACGGTGCCGTCAACCGTTCCGTTGTGCGTGTCGATTAAGGACGGTTGCCCGATCTGCACATCACGTGCCTGTGTCTCGGCGATCTTCAATTCGGCAATCAGATGGTTCGGCTGCACCACTTTCGCGAGCTCGGTCCCCGGAGTGACATGCTGCCCCACTTGCAACGGAAGTTCAGTCAAAACGCCCACGATCCCAGCCCGCACTTTCAGCTCGTCTAATTGTTTTTGTTTCAGGTCGGCCAGTGCGCGAATTTCATCGACTTTGGCCTGCTGCTCAGCAAGCTGCGACGCGATCGCTTTGGCGTTGATGTCTAGCCTTTCATCTTCAATGTTGTTGCGCGTGGTCAACTCATCGGCTTTGCTTTTCGAATTCTTATAGGCAAGACCAGAAATGACTCCGAGATCGTAGAGCGCCTTGTCGGTATCGGCTTGCAGCTTGGCTTGCGTGTAGTCCGAATTAACCGTCGCAGCGCCGGCCTTCTGATTCATCAAATTGCTTTCGAGCGTAACCTTCAGGCTCTGGTACTCCGCTTCAGCCGCTTTCAGTTGCAGCTTAGCGTCAGCGGCTTCCTGCTCAAGTTGCGGATTGCTCATTTCGAGCAGAATCGTGTCTGGCTTTACCTCCGAGCCCGGCAACTTGAGAATGCGCACAACCGTCGCCTCGGTCTCCGCTGGTATTTGACGGATGAACTCCGGGCTGGGAATCAGCGAGCCGAGCCCGCGCACCTGCCGGAGCATGTCGCCGCGCTTCACGGTGTCGGTCCAGACCGTGCTGCGATCAACTTCTGGCGCAGCGGGTTTCAATCGCGAAACCCCGATGGTCACGGCCGCAAGGCAAACCAGACCTACCGCCGACCATACAATTTGCCGGCGGCGTTTTTGCTTCTTAAACTCTGGACGGGCAATATCCATTCGATGAGAATAAATGCAAATATCAGGCCAGATGGGGTATGGGGCTATCGTTCTGAAAAATCGAAGAAAAAGTTGCTGCGCGAAATTGCTTGTAAGCGGATATTGTCCGCTGGCGCAAAAGACTGTCCATTAACGGACACTAAATTAGGATTGTTCGGCAAAACATCAGGCGTCGTTTGGGGAGGTTTCATGACGCAAAGTTCAAGCTTGAATAGTTCGGTTTTCATGGTGCGCTGGTGAAGAGTCCAAAACGCAGATCCTTATTATTAGTTTTCATTCTTCTGGTGAGTGGTTTTGCGCTCGCCCAAGCTCGCCGCAAAGTCATCATCAACGAAGATTGTTCCGGTTCCGGCGGCAGCAACATGCAGACGCTGCTGGTGATGCTGCAATCGCCACAAGTTGACGTGCTCGGGATCACGGTTGTCAGCGGCGACCAATGGCGCGATGAAGAAGTTGCTCATGCACTCAGGCTGCTAGAAATTATCGGACGCACCGACATTCCTGTTTTTCGCGGCGCTTCATATCCGCTGGTCCGTCGTCGCGACGCAGCGCAATTGTGGCAGCAGCGCTTCGGCAAGGTTGCCTATGCAGGCGCCTGGGATGACCGCTGGTGGCATGAGCCGTTCGTCGTACCGCAACTTCCGGAAGGCCAGCCTCCGACCAAGCCCGCCGATGAGGATGCCGCCCATTTTCTGATTCGGATGGTGCACAAATACCCGCACGAGGTCACCATTTATGAAGGCGGACCGATGACGAACCTTGCGCTCGCCATTACGATCGATCCGCAATTTTCTCAGCTGGCGAAGGAGTTGGTTTTCATGGGCGGAAGCCTCAGTCCGCAAACTGACGAACCCGAGTTCACCAACACACCGCGCCACGAGTTTAATTTCTGGTTTGATCCGGAAGCGGCGTGGATCGTCCTGCACGCGCCGTGGAAGAGGATTGTTTGTACGCCCACGGACATCTCGGTCAAAACCCAACTCACGCGAGCAATGGTCGATGAGGTCGCGAAGGCCGGGACACCTCTGGCCAAGTATGTTGCCCAATATTTCCAGTCTGCTCCCGGCGCCGACATCATGTGGGACGAACTCGCAGCTGAGGCATGGATCGATCCCTCGATCATTACGAAAGAAGAAACGCGTTATATGAGCATTGACCTCGACAAGGGCGCGGGGTATGGAAACACACTCACATGGGCGGAGAACGACAAGCCCGCCGCGCCTGTGCAGTTGGTGGAAATTCAATTGGATTTAAACAAAGAAAAGTTTTACATCATGTTTATCAAGCTGATGAGTGCGCCTACTCCTGCACACTGATTGAACACGCAATTCGCGCTGATTAATACTCCGGGAGTGATTCCTCCGCGCTCCCATATTCCCCACCTTCTAATTCCATCATGATCTGCACGCCGGAGCTGGTTCCAACTACATCCGCGCCCGCTTTCACCAGAGCTCTAACCTGCTGCGCGGTCTTGATCCCTCCCGAAGCTTTCACACGCACATGGGGCGGAGCAAGCCGGCGAAGAAACGCAATGTCTTCCGGCGTGGCGGTTCCAACCGCGCCCCCACTCGCATTTTTTAGATAGGCGACGCCCGCATCAACGCTGAGCGCCACCGCTCGTTCCTTTTGCTGCGCATTTAACAGCGGCAGCTCAAGCATGATTTTCACCGGAATTTTTCCCGCCGCTTTCACCACGCCTCTGATGTCGTCCGCATATTCGCGTTCCATTCCGGAGAGCAGAAACCCGACATTCGGCATCAGATCGACTTCTTCTGCTCCATTCTCGATGAGCTGCTCGGCTTCGTAAGCTTTGCCTGCGCTGGTCATCGTCCCATACGGGAAGTCGACAAATGATGCAGTCTTGATTCCTGTTCCGCGAAGGGCTTCGGCAGTCCACTTCACCCATGCTGGCGGAATCATCGCAGCTTGAAAATGGTATTTGAGACATTCAGAGACATGCTGTTCCCATCGCGCGCGCGTAAGAGTATTGGAAATTATCGTGGATTGAACCCGGCTGGCTAACTCCGCCATCTTCTTGCGCCGGATTTCAAACTCTTTTCGCGAAGGGCTCATGATCAAGTTCAAGCACGCTGTGCGTGATCAGTAGACAATAGCCAATCCGGCGTCGTCATTCGGTGCTGCTCGTAAAATTTCATGACCTCCGCGCGCGTAGGCAAGGACGGAATCACACCTTCTTTCGTCACCGCCAAGCCACCGGTCACTACGGCAAATTCAACCGCTGACTCGAGAGCTTCGCCATTTGCAAGCGCCGTCGCCAAACCCGCGTTGAATGCGTCACCCGCACCGGTTGTATCCACAGCATGCATCTGCATCGCGGGAATGTGTTTGGAGGACGATTCGGTCACGACGAGCGCTCCACGTTCCCCAAGCGTCATAACAACATTCTTAACACCTGCGCGAATCAAATCACGGGCCATATGCTCGGGATCGGCTTCATTCGCGGTTCGACCGGTGAGCACTTTGGCTTCAGTCTGGTTCGGAGTGAGCACATCTACTAACTGCAAAACTGATGCAGGTAATTGTCGTACTGGTGCAGGGTTCAGAATGGTAGTTGCGCCATTGCGCCGTCCAGAGGCGAGCGCCGCTTCAGCGGCCGCAACGGGAATCTCCAGTTGCGTAAGAACCACGGCTGCGTTCTTCAATGCGGCATCACATTGCACAACATCACCGGTGGAAAGAAATTCGTTTGCTCCCGGATCCAGTGCGATGCAGTTGTTCCCGGTACCTTCCTCGACAAGAATAAAACCGACTCCGGTCGGATGTTCGGTGCTCTCTTGCACGAACTCGACGTTAATTCCCTCTGCGCGGTAAAGTTGCCGCGCCATCTCGCCGAAGTTGTCTTTGCCTATTCGCGCGATGAACGTGACCTCTGTTCCAAGGCGAGCGCAGCCGACGGCCTGATTCGAACCTTTGCCACCATAATCCACACGATATCCCGAAGCTAACACGGTCTCTCCGGGGCTCGGCAGGCGTTTCACTTTCAGAGTCAAACCAGTGGCATAGCTTCCGACGATGGCAATACGAGGAATGCTCAACCAGAGATCTCCAAATCAGAGCGCGTTGCGAATCATGATCATTCTTTGTGCGGCGGCCGCGTCATCAGATCGATGTAGATTTTGTAGAACTTGGGCGCGTCGATATCGAACTGCACGTTAGCTAACTGTAAATATGGCGGGACTTGCGTGGTCGAGCTCCAGAAAATGGTCTTGCCATAACTCGCGCCATGATCGACATCGATATCCATATAAAGCTGTTTCTGCCCGGTGATGATTGAAGGATCGATCAGAGCAATTCCTGCAATTTCATCCCACATGTAACCGGGGAGCGAATACTTGTCGAGATACTCGGCCACAGGCGTGCCCGCCCTGGCAATCGTCGCCTTCATCTCAGGCGTGTAGCGGGTTTTGACGGAGATGTCGATCGGAGTAATCGTCAACTTTTTCCAGGATGCGCGCAGCACGATGCGAGCGGCTTCCGGGTCGAACCACCAGTTGAATTCGCGGCGTGCGTCGATTGCACCGGGGTCGATCGCGCCTTTATCGGCGTAGAGTCCTCCGCCCATCATCACGAATTCCTTCGCCAGCGTCGCAACCGACGGGTCGAGCTTCAGGGCGAGTGCATAGTTCGTGAGTGGTCCGCCTGCCCACAACACGACCTGGCCGGGATATTTATGCACCATCTGCACGATGAACTCCGCGGCTGTGCCGGGCTGTGCTTGAATGTGCGGCTCGCCTTCGGGCATGGGCGGCACAACGTCAGGCGGATGGTATGGCTGGTCGTAAATGGTGGAGCGCTTGGCCGCGAAGTGTTCGGTCCAGCATCCTTTATATTCCAACTTGCCGTAAAGTTTTTCCCAGCGCTCGCTCTCTTCTTTGCTGTTGAGCAGAGGGAACTCCGCGCCTGCGATTACGGGCACATCAGTCCGTCCCGCAATCTCGAGCATGCGCAACGTATGTTGTGTTTCTTCTTTTACCCACTGGTCGCCGCTGACAGTCGTAATACCAAGGACATCAAATTTTTCAGACTGCAGAAAGACCAGAATGGCTTGCTGATCGCTGGTGCCAGGCCCGCGCGCATCCTGATCAACAATGACTTTGATCTTCTCGGCCTGACCAGCAGTTACGAGAACAATAACGAGAGAGACAGACACACAAATGCGAGGCAAAAAATTCATCGGCAATTCCATTCCGGCGTGGATTTGAAAGCCTATTAAGGTATCACAGCGAAGTTGCCGATGCGCCGGGCCAATCAATTTGTTTTTTAAAAATGAAAATTAGTTTCGAGAAAGGCCAGCTGTCCGTTAGGATTCTTCGGGTAGATGTTCTCGATCACGCTCTTTCCCCAAGCGTGGCCGTAATAGATCGTCGTCGAAAAATATCGATTTACGTTATAGTCAGCGCTCAGGTCCCAAACATTGGCCAGGCTCCGCTTGCCGCCGCTGGGCCGTCCCGTAAAACCAAATGTGTTCGGCTGAAAAGCGCCGCCACCCAAATACCAAAGGTCAGAGGCGCTCGCCAGCCGCAATGAATGCGCCTCACTGCGAAACGCCAGCTTCGACCACGGCTTCAGGTTCAAAGTCGCGTACGCGTCCTCATTGTTCATCATGTTGTAAAAAGGAAAGCGCGCGTATTGGCGTGGGGTGGTCAGCAGCTGAAAAAACGTCCCATTGGTTCCGTCCTTGGCCTTGCCGTCGCCGCTGCCGTAGGAATACCCCATGCTGAACCACGGCTTAAGTTTCACTGGAGCTTGCCAACCTGCCTCGCCAACGAATGCGCCCGCGCGCTGAGTCAATGCGCCCCATGATCCGACCTGTAGGGCGCCCCAAGCCAGGAAATCAAACTTGCCCGCGCTTTCCGTTTTCAAAACATGGGCGTAGTCCGCGCCGTAGGTGGCGATTTCAACTTCGCCGAGATCAGCGGCCCTGACTGCGCTGGGACGATCGTCGGTTTTCAAAATCGTATTGCGTCCGTCGACATAACCCAAAGCGAATACCCGCAGTTCACCTGCGCTATTCGGGGTGGTCACCGCGTGATTGAACGCCCCGTAATAGATCTGAACATCCAATTCATCCATGCCTTTCACCTGAAATACACCTTGGGTCGGGCGCGCGCCAAAGAAGGTGATGTTGTTGGCGCCGGAATTCCAGGAGAATTGCCCGCCATCGAATGTGCGCTGAACGGCGGCAAAACCGAAATTGGAAATCATGCGATGCGCAATTCGGGTCTGAATAACGGTTGCAAGAGTTGGGTCTGCCGGCTTGACCTCGAGGCCATCAAAAAATTCGAAACGGCCGAGCTTTACGTTGGTTGGTCCCAGATGTTTGAAATTTACGTAGGCTTGTTTTAGGAAGCCGCCAGTGTTGTTGGTTTGATTTCCATTCGCCGCGTAGTAAGTTCCGCCCAGGCCCAGTTGTCCTTGCGGCGCAGCCACGACTGCGTCGTTCGGTAGGCCGGCAATCGAGGCGGTCTCCCCTTCTACAAACCACTCCAGCCGCTCACGATTCTGACCGATGCCGACGCGAAGCAGCGAATCAAAAAATGGGTAATCGCTATTTCCCGTGTTGCCCTCGAACCAGTTCCAACCTTCAGTTCGCGTGCGCCAGTTCACTGATATATCGAATGGGCCCACCTTGTGCTTCTCGGGCGATTTTGCGGCAGCTGGTGGCGTCTGCGGCGCAGGCAATGCATCAACCTGGGCCAGTTGCGTATGCGAATCGGACTTTGAATCTGCAGGCTGAGACTGCTGCCCCACGACGAAGCTGCTTCCCAACAGAAACACTGCGAGGGTCGAACCCACAAACCCAAACTTCATATTCTCTCCTGTTAATCCCGTTTTGATTACGGCAGGAAAAGCGTCCATCCCCCAACCGTTCTCGCACACGACCAGCTCTTCACAATTTTGCAAAGTTATTCTGGTTCGCCTTCGTATTCTTGGGAGAAACTACATGACCCGTCAGCGGAACCCACGAATCATGCTTCGTTCTATTGTCAGAGGAGTTTGGGGGAACTCGGCAGCGCGGTCAATACTACATTCCTATTAGGTACACAGGTTGCTGAGAGGCATCAGCGGCTGGCTTCGTAGTTCTTGCGCAAAATCGCCGCGAGAATGATGATGAAAGCAATCAGGCGTACCAGATAATGCCACGGGTTGCCTTCGTTCATCCGTGCATCCTGCAACGTGACTATTCGATTAGCGGCCTCAATCAAGAATGCGATGCCGAAGGAAAGGAACAGCGAGTCGTGTGTTTGCCTCCAAAATTTCAGGAAAAAGACTCCTGCCACAAGAGACGACAGCGCAATGACACCCAACAAAAAAGCATTCACGATCATGCTTCACCCTCCCAGATAAGTCCCCAAAGTAGCGCCAGCATTGCAAGCACGGCAGTCAGAAGCCGCCAGAAATAAAGGTCAACGTTCGGCAGCACCACCAGGTCGACAAAGACCAGGAAGTTAGAGAGCGCGAGTCCAATAAAGCAGATCGCGCTCCAGAGCAGTAATTTTTTGCGTGCGCCGAAGTATCCGCGCAACAGTAGAACGCCGCAAAGCAGCGAAGTGACAGCCCCCAGAATGTAGACGGCCGCAGCCATATCTATTCCTTCTCCTTGTCCTTCTCTCTCGTGAATCGGAACGCCCTGGCAAATTCACGCAACGCGGATGGCGCCCTGGCGTGAATCATTCGCGAGATACGAATCAACTCCCGCCGATAGGTTGTGTCGACAAGCGCAATCAATCGATCCTGGTCTCGTGAAGAAAGGTAGTGATATTCGCGAGGAGACTTGGTGACTTCTTCGATCAAATTTCGTTGCGCTAAGTCGCGCAGGATGTTTTCCGCAAGCTCCGCGGGGACGTAAAGCGATTTGGCCATTTCGTTGATTGACCAACTCTTGGGGCGAGTTCGCCAAATCAACAGAAGCGCTTCAAGATGCGGAACGCTGTCAATCTGTTCCAGAATGAACTGATCGACTTCCCCGGATGGCGTGTTCGGTTCGGGCATTGCAGATCAATCGTTCTCGGAGACATCGAGAACAACTACTCGGTCCACCTCGTTCGTTTTCGCGGCGGGTACTTTCAAAATCACGCCGTCTTTGTTCTGGGTGAAGTCAACCGCCGGGCCGTTTGGAAATGATTGGGCCGCGGTTATTTTCGCAGTCATCGGGCCGAGGGCTAGCAGCGGCGCATTCCAATGCAGTATGTGAACGTAGATTTTGTGCCCCTTGTGCGTGGTTACGCCCCAGTCTGCCGGCGGTAAGGGGCCGCCGCGAGTTCGGTAAATGGAATCTCCGTATTGCGAAGTCCACTCGCCGATTGCGTGTAGTCGACTTACGAATTCATCCTGAATTTCGCCGTTCGGCATAGGCCCAATATTAAGGAGGAGGTTGGCATTGTTCCCGGCCGCCCGAATTAGCAGTTCTTCGAGCTCAGGCACGCTCTTAAAATTGTGATCGCCAATGTTGAAACCCCACGAATCATTCATCGTGTTTGAAGTTTCAAGTGGAAGCTGGCCGCTGATGTAGGTGGTGTTAAATCCGGCGGTGTTGTGGCCCGGCAAATCTTTCTCGAACGTCTGCACATCTTCTCCCGGCTTGGGCGCCTGATGATGATTCGGAATAATCAACGCCGCGGGTTGCAATTGATGGATTAAGGCGTAAGTTTTCTCGAGGTGCCAGTCGGCATCGGGCTTGTCCCACATGCCGTCGAACCAGATTCCGCCGATAGAACCATAATTCGTGAGCAGTTCACGGAGCTGCCCATCCATGTAGTTGTCGAGGTAAGCATTCCAATCACCGTGATCGGGACGCCCGTTATCCCAGCCGGTTACGCCACGAGGGTAGTAATCCGGATTGTGCCAATCGAGCTGCGAATAATAGAAGAACAGCTTGATTCCCTGCCGATGGCATTCGTCGGCAAGCATCTTTAGCGGATCTTTTCCCCAAGGCGTTCGCTGGACGATGTTCCAGTCCGAGACCTTTGAGTCGAACATGGCAAATCCATCATGATGGCGGGAGGTGATGGTGATGTACTTCATACCTGCCGACTTGGCGAGCGCAACCCAGGCATGTGCGTCGAACTTTTCGGGGTCAAAGAATCTCGGCAAGCGGTTGTATTCAGTCAAGGTCAGCTTGCGATTATGAAACACCCACTCGCCATCACCCAAAACGCTATACACACCCCAGTGGATGAACATGCCGAACTTAGCGTCCTGATATTCCTGGCGAGCCTTCAGGTTCTCGGGCGAGGGCTGATAAGTCTGCGCCGCCGCAGAAACGGTCAGACAGCCGGACACGAGAAATAAGGAAAAGACGAGGCGGGCCAGCTGCTGGACCAGTTGCGAAATTCCCGAACGAAACGAAACCCACGTGAAGCGTAAGTGAGACATAGTTCATCCTCGAAGTGAGAGGCGACTGAACTACAAAGATCTTGCCGATTCCATTCTTGGCTAAGCTCAGCAGCTTACTACATATGCGGCGGGTACCCTACACTTTCGCCCTCTGGCGCGAACAGTGCGCGATTTGCCTACAGTAAACACTGTAGGGAAGCGCGATGAATTACATGATACGAATATTCGGGAACAGACCACCTGCTGAATGAACGTCCGGCAGGAATAGGCCTCTCGTTCGCGTTATCCAATTCCAGTGTGCTGGGTGCACCATCCCGAATTCGCCGCACCAAATGTTGGCGGCCGGATTTCTTCGCGCGGTCGGTCTTTTTTCACGCGAACAGGTAGGAATCTATGAAGAAGAATGCACAAACTGCGGTCGCGACTCTCGCTAACCAGACCGCACATGCAAATGGCGGGAATGGAACCGCCGTAGCCGTAGCCGAAGGGCCAGCCGACCTCAGCGTAGTTCTCGGCGCGCTGCAGACCATGCGCGACGGAGATTTCTCCGTACGCCTCCCCGGCTCTTGGACCGGACTAGCCGGAAAAATTGCTGACACTTTTAACGAGATTGTGGCGGCGAATCAGCAAATGGCGCAGGAGCTGCAGCGCGTTGGGCAAGTCGTGGGAAAAGAGGGCCGCACGCGAGAGCGCACCAAGTTCAATGAATCACGCGGCGCGTGGGGACAGATGGAAGTCTCGGTCAATACGCTCGTAGAAGACTTGCTGCGACCGACGACCGAGGTCACGCGCGCCATTGCCGCCGTGGCCCAGGGAAATCTGACCCAGACGGTACGACTCGACGTTGACGGCCGGCCACTTGAAGGCGAGTTCCTTCGTTCGGCTGACATTGTCAACCGAATGATTCAGCAGCTGAGCGTCTTCACTTCAGAAGTCACGCGCGTGGCCCGCGAAGTGGGAACCGACGGCAAACTCGGTGGTCAGGCTGTGGTGCCCGGCGTCGCCGGAACGTGGAAAGACCTGACCGATTCCGTAAACTCGATGGCCAGCAATCTTACTGGTCAGGTGCGAAACATCGC
>DATIYR010000013.1:0-6130 GCA_035517535.1 Terriglobales bacterium | reverse complement strand
GCGTCATGCGGCTGCAACTCAGCAAATCGGCGAAAGCGCTGCGTGACCTCATCCGCCTGACCGGGCGAGCTGTCATAGGCCTTCGAGAGAAAGTAGTAGCTACGCGGATCGGAAGGATTGAGGTCGGTCGCTTTCAGCAGGGCCTTTACGGCATCGTCATAATTGCCCCGCGAATAAAGCGCCATGCCCAGGCCGATCGCAAGACGAGGCGACTTCGGGTAAAGCTCGGTGGCGTGCTGAAATACCTCAACCGCCGGATCGAGTGTGCGATGCACCAAGAGCTCACTTCCCCAATCAAACAGATTGCTCTCGCTCGGATCCATATGCGCCGCAGTCTGGTACTCATTCTCCGCGCCCACGAAGTCGTCCGCTTTCTCTTCAACCTGCCCTAGCAAATTGTGCAACTCGGCAGTGTCCTTCTCCTTCAAGAGATCAGCTATCAAACTCTTCGCATCGCTCAAACGATTCGCATCGGCGTACGCCAGTGCCAAATCGTATCCGTTGTCGTACGCCGAAGGAGTGATTCGCTCCGCCTTCTCTAGATAAGGAATTGCCGCATTGATTTTTCCCCCAGCTGCGTAGAATTCTCCGAGATTGTGATTGGTGTCGTAGCTTTGCGGATCGAGTGCAACCGCTCGCTTGAACTCAGCTTCCGCGAGCGCAATCTTCCCCAAGTGGACTAGATTTGTCGCCAGATTCGTATGCGCAGCCGCGGAATCGGGCTTCAGGCGCACAGCCTTTTCGAGATGTCGATTGGCCTCCAACTCCTCGGACTCGGCGGCGTAAACCATGCCTAGAAGTTCGTGAACATCGAAGCTCTCCGGTGCGGCTTGCACGAGTGTTTCAAGCTGGCGTGTGGCCTCCGGGAAATGGCCGGCGTCATACTGCGCGAGCGCCGATTGAAATTGACGTTGAAGATTTTGCGCTTGATCGCTTTCGGCAAATGTGACCGGCATCAGTGCGGGCACGAGAAGGAGGATCCAAGGCAGCCGGGAGTGGGAAATCACAGCTTTCGTATGTTAGCACCGCCCGAGCAACAACATTCGGAAAGATGCAGCGGGAAGGCGCATAGGCAAGCGCCTCCCCGCAAGTCAAATCAGAAGTACAACTTCAGCGCGAACTGAATCTCGCGCGAGTCGTACGGGGCGTCGCGAGTCGATCCAATTTCGCCAAAGGTTGAGTCATTAAAGTTTGTCGAATTCGGTACGGCCACGACTCCGTTGCCGCCGAAGCCAGGATAGTTGAAGTTCGGATGGTTCAGGATATTAAAGAACTCTGACCTGAACTCCATGCGGAACCTCTCCGTCAGCTGGAAAGTTTTGAACAGTGAGAGATCCAGGCGGTGGTAGCCGGGGCCTTCGACCTGCGAGGGCTCGCCGCCACCCAGGACGCCCACACCCGGCAGATTGAGGCAACCCGATGGGGTTCCCGGTGAACCGAGCAAGCACGGCTGAGCAAACGCCGCCGGATTGAGCATCGCTACGTTTCCGTCGGGCGTCTTGTGCAGCGACGTGACTGGGTTCGTGCCCGGTATCACAAACGCGAGGCAATTGACTCCCGCTGCGGTACCGGATGGACAATCGATGTTAAACGGCTGCCCACCTTGGAGGTCGACGATCCACTGCAAAGCCCATCCACCGATCAACGCATTCGACACTCCGCTCGCACCGCTCATGTATGTCTTCCCTTTACCAACCGGCAGCTCGTAGCCACCGCTGAAGTGGAGTACGTTGCGGATATCGAAGTTCGCCAGCCCGTAATCGGCATGTATGCCGACCCCCGGCACGTACGCAGCACGATAACCATTACCCGCAAACCCGTTCAGCAGATCCAAGGCATCAGAACGTACTTTCGAATATGTATACGCGAATAGGAAGCTAAGCCCGGTAGAAAACTTCTTTTCAACGCTGGTTTGCAGCCCGTGATAGTAGCTGCTCCCCTGGGTCGTTGCGTAACTGGCGCCCTCTGCGAAGTCAGGCCATTGCAGTCCGCCGTCCACCGCTGGCACTGGTCCTCCCGGCTGGCCAGCCAACAACTTCGATCCAGTCAGCGTCACGGTTGTGGGCAGTAATTCGGTAGGTTCGTTCGAACCCGGGAACACTTCGAGGTGCCGCCCAAACGTGCCCACGTACGCCGCCTGAACCGACATAGAGTTCGTCAACTGGTACTGCACCGTTAAGTTGTCGCCGATGGAATACGGAGTCTGATAAGCGAATTGAATTCCGCGTAACTGCAACCCGCTTGCATTAACCGCCAGCGGGTTCAAAGGAACGCACGCGAAGCCAGTTTCGAGAGATGGACCACCGGTAGGTGTGGCTGCGCTGCAGCCGGCAAATTGATTGATCGGGGTGCCGTCGTTCTTTTCTTGGTACTGGAACGAGAACTGGAAGGGATAGTTCTCGCCTAAGTTCGGCGAGTAACCACGATTCTCGAATCCGTTGTAGAACATTCCTGCGCCGCCCCGTACAACGAGCTTCGGTGTCACCTGATAAGCGAATCCAAACCGCGGCGCGAAATTGCTCGTCTGAGATGTGCCGAGTCCCTTTCCGTACTGATTGGTAATCGCAAGGTTGATCCCGTCCTGCGCCATCAAATCGGTAAAGCTGCTCGACAGTTGATATGCTCCAGCGCTCGGCGGAATGATGTACATAGGAGCGTTGCTCGGAGGACCGGAGGGAACGAAGTTGGCCTGTTTGGCGAAATGGTCATAAACCAGGCCAAACCAATCCCAACGCACACCGAGATTTAACGTCAGGTTGGAAGAAACCTTCCAATCGTCTTGAATGTAGTTGCCGTAGTAGTTCTTCCCGTTGTCGCTTAACGAGATGTTGGATGCGTATTCGTTATCGGGGCCGCCAACGTAACCAACACCGCCGGCAACTGACGAAGCCATGGGTGTCAGCAGGAATTGCGCTCGGCCCACACTGCTGTCGCCTACGTTCGGAATCTGCGTGTAGTTTCCGTCGAAATTAAATTGGCCGCGAGACCACGGCGGCTGTAGTGTCGAGAACTTCACATGCTGGTACTCGAATCCCATCTTGAACGTGTGCTTCCCATAAATCTTCGTGAAGTCGTCGTTAACTTGAATGGTGGAACTAACTTCGTCGGATGGCAGGAAAGAGTTTCCGCCAAGGGTTTGTAGGCCGCCAATTCCGAATGCCGGCAAGCCGCCATTTTCATGCGATTGAGGAATACCCAGGATCCCGTATTGCGATGGCAGATTACTCAGATTGTCAGCTTCGGGAATGTTGCGAGTCGTGTGCAGATAATTTAAACCTGCATGCGCCACGTTGATGGTTGTCGGCGAGAAGGTGTGGGTCCAAACCAGCGCGCTCTGTTGTGCCAGGGCCGTCTGATTACCCTGGAAGAATCCGCCGCCGTCCGCCACCCCGCCGAAAATGCTGGGGATCAGCTGCGGGTCATTGACGAAACTGAAGCGATAGAACATCTGGTCTTTTTCGCTGAAGTCAATGTCCAGTCGAGTGTCGAATGACTGGCGGTTTTCAACCAGCAGCGGCGAGGCGGTGTAATTCGAAAACAGCGAGCTGCTCGTTGGATTCGGGTACAAGTTGAGCAACTTGATTGCGTTCGCGTCTAATCTGCCGCCTTGCAGCATGTTCAGTCCGCATCCGGCCAACGTGAAAGTAGTTGTGCTGGGAGCGCAAGTTCCAAAGGGATCGCGTGCATAGCCCACGGCAGTACCCGGCGTCTGAGCACCGGTGCAGGCCGGACCCGGAAGTCCGCTCACTGGATCACCTACGCCGCAGGCGACAGCGCGCGTGGTGGCAGGATCCAACACAGTCCCTAGGGGCATGCTTCTGCCAAGCAAGTCTTTCTCCGTTCCAGATTGCCCCGTAATCAAATCCTGCAGGTTGGTGTACCCGCTGCTTCGTTCCGCCAAGGTTGGCACTGACCCGGTCTGCACCTCTCCCTGCCGCCGCCTAAAGCCCTCGTAGTCACCAAAGAAGAAAACTTTGTTGCGGCCATCAAACACATGGGGGATCAGAACCGGCCCGCCGATCGTGAACCCGAACTGGTTCTGACGAAGTTCACCTTTTTGCGTCTGCCACTGACCGCTCGAGTTTTGCGTCCGCTCAAAGTAGTCCGCGGCATCCAGTTTGTCATTGCGGAAGAATTCCCAGACATCACCATGGAACTGGTTGGTTCCTGACTTGATGGTCGCATTCAGCACCGCTGCACCGCTGCGTCCATACTCAGCGCTGAAATCCGTGGTCTGCACTTTAAATTCCTGGATGGCATCGACCGGTGGCAGCACCACATAGTTCGTGCCATTTAAGAAATCGACCGTGTCGGAGTTGTTGTCGATTCCATCCAGCATGTAATTGTTCTGGGCCGGACGAAACCCGTTCGCAGAGAATGCGCCGGTCGAAGCGTTGCCGCGCGTATCAGCTTGCGGCGAGTTTACGCCTTGAACGAGTTGAGCAAGAAATGTGAAATTGCGGCCGTTCAGCGGGAGGTCATTTACGTTGCGCTCATTAATGACTTGGCCGACCGAAGCATCCTGTGTCTGCAGAACAGGAGCCGCAGCCGTTACTTCCACCGTCTCGGTCGTGGCGCCGGGAGTCATCGTGAAATTAGCTTCCACGTTCGAGCCTACGTCTACTCTTAGATTGGTTTGGCTGACGGTCTTGAAGCCCTGTGAGGAAACATCGAGCTTGTAGCTGCCAATTCTCACTGGCGAGAATTTGTAGACGCCGTCGCTCCCGCTCGTGGTTGAAAGCGCCACGCCGGTACCAAGGTTCGTCAGCGTCACCTTTGCGCCGCTGACCACGGCACCGGATGTATCAGTTACCGTACCGATGATCGATCCGGTATCAACCTGCGCCTGTGCCCCTGCAATCAAGAGAACAGCGGCCGACATCGCCAGTAGGGATTTGAGGATGTAAGCTGAAACGCCCGCTCGCTTCATGACCTTCCTCCTAGTCTCCGGCCTGAAATGTGTAGCGCTGCCAAAGCACTTACTCAGAGTTTCCCGTAGAAACAAACCCGCAGGCCGCGGCACAATTCTCTGCCGCTGGCCTGTCGAGGTTTGGACAATATTGACAATCTGCTTCGAAGTTCAACCCAGCCAGCAAGTAAACCGTTTAACCCATAAAGGGCTGTTAATCGCTTAACCCAAGAGCAAAATCGTTAACCGTTTAATCTTGCTGGTAACAAACGTGTTGCGAGTGTTATCACGCGCAAATATCGATTGTCAAGCAAATTTTTCTCGACTATACTCACAGCGCGTTTCGCCAAATCATTGGCATACTCGGCGCAATTAAGCAGCGCAAAACCACTCATGACCCTGACCATCCGCGATGTGGCCAAAGAAGCCGGCGTTTCCACCGCCACGGTTTCGAACGTCTTGAACCGAACCGGAAAAGTGGGAC
This sequence comes from Terriglobales bacterium, assembly GCA_035517535.1. Lineage (GTDB taxonomy): Bacteria > Acidobacteriota > Terriglobia > Terriglobales > Acidobacteriaceae > Gp1-AA145. The sequence goes on along the minus strand of DATIYR010000013.1, from coordinate 737 downwards.
GGCAAACGCACCGTCTGGTTGTGTCGGCAGTAAAGCGGCTCGGATACGTGCCCGACGTCCATGCGCGCCATCTTGCCTCGCACGACCGCCGCACGTTGGGAATCATCGTTTCCGACATTGAAAATCCATTTTTCCCTGAAGTGGTGAAGGGCTTCGAACTGCGCGCGCAGCAACTCGGCTATGACGCCATCATGAGCGATACCAACTACGATCCTCGCCGCACCCGCCGCGCCGCCGAGCGCATGATGGAACACAAAGTGCGCGGTGTAGCGATCATGACTTCGGAAATCAGCCTGCGATTGATTCACGAACTCGCGCGCAGAAAAATCGCAGTGACGTTTCTTGATCTCGCTCCTGTCCGCGCTTACATGAGCAATCTCCGCATCGATTACGCGTCCGGCGTGAACCAGATTGTTAAACATCTTTTTGATCTCGGACACCGGCGAATCGCATTCGTCGCCGGCCGGCCCGGACTTAAATCGAACGTGGTGCGTCTCGAAGCCTACGAAGAATCCATGAAGTCGCTTGGGCTCGAGCCTGGCCCGGTTATTCCCGGAGACTTGCGTTTCGAAGGCGGAATGAATGCGGGCCTTTCCCTCGCAGAATTCTCGCCGCGACCCACGGCAGTAATCGCGGTTAATGATTTGACCGCAGTCGGCGTAATTAAAGGCCTGATGAAACTAGGATTGCGGGTCCCGGATGATATCTCGGTGACCGGTTTCGACAAAACGCGATTG
>DATIYR010000012.1:0-9578 GCA_035517535.1 Terriglobales bacterium | reverse complement strand
GCCGCATCGGTGCGCGCCAATCTGACCGTAAGCCGCGCTCCGGTGACCGCCTGCCCAGCTTCGATTGCTCGCAGCTTCATTGAGAGCCGGTCCTCCGAGTGAATGGAATGCGAATTCACCCAGTGGATATCAAGTTCTTTGATTGCGGCCAGCGCCTCCGGGCTCTCGCGTTTATCAAATGCTTCCTCAAGGTGACCGTCGCGAATCGCGTCCAGAACCAGGCGGTGCTGTTCGCGCAGGATCTGCTCTCTTTCCTGATCGGTAAATCCCTGGCCGGAAATACGCTGCGGAAACGGCGTGGCCCGTTTGCCAATGCAGCGGCCGCGCACAAAGACCTGGGTCTGCAAAAGCATTTCGCCTTCGCGGGCCTCGCTCTGCACGTGGTAGACGGTGTCTTCGTGCTTGATATCGGTATTGAAGCCAAAAATCATGCGTGTCGTGCGCAGTAACAGTGTCCCTGAAAATGGTGCAAGATGCATGATTACGGAAGTTTGCCGGTTACCGTGGTTCTAGTCGTCCAGCGGCAGAGGCGGCTGTTATCGGAAAAGCAGCTTTTCGACTGCGCCGAATGATTCGCGCCGCGATCACTCGGCTTCGCTCAGAATGACGTAGGAGCGAAGACATGTTAACGGCCGCATCTGCGCTGCGCCCGAATTAGCATTAGAAATCGCAACGACCGCGAATTAACACGCCGTTGGCTTGACACCATTTCTCACGAACTCTAATCTAGAACGTTTAGTTGTTCGCTCGAATTTTATCCAGCTCTCCTATGCCCGCAAACTATTTTGCACGTTACCTGCCGCTGTTGATCCAGTTTGTTTTGGCAGGCCTTTTGGCCAGCGCGCTGGTGCTGCTTTCGTGGATTATTGGCTACCGGCGGCCGACGCGGGCGAAACTTTCCCCTTACGAATGCGGCATGACGCCGATTGGCGACGCCCGCGAGCGCTTCTCGGTGAAGTTCTACATGGTGGCCATGCTGTTCATCCTGTTCGACGTTGAAGCGGTGTTTCTTTATCCGTGGGCGATCATTCTGAAAGACCTGAAGCGAATGGGACAGGCGGTCTTCGGAATTTCCGAGATGTTCGTTTACATCGGGATCGTACTCGTTGGCTTCTGGTACATCTGGAAAAAAGGTGTGCTCGATTGGGGATTGACCATCTCTTCACCACAAGCGGCGCGGATGACGCGGTCGACGCGGCCTCCGAACCAATCGCCAGAGCCTGAACGGCAGCTTGCGGGGATCGCGAGCGGAGGGAACTCCTGATGGCGCTTGCGCCCGCAGTTACTGACATCGAACAACTCAAAGAGCATCCGGCAGTTGCAGGGCTGCGGGGATGGAACCCGCAAGCCGTCGAAGGCGTGAAGTTCGATCGCGATGAGATGACCATTTACATCCGGCGCGAGGCGATCCGCGAAGCATGCGCCCTGCTGCGGGATGATTCGAACTGTCCTTTTAACTACTTATCGGATGTGACCTGCGTTGATTGGTATCCCTCCGAGCCGCGGTTTGAAGTCATTTACCACCTGCTGTCGATTCCGAACAAAGAGCGAGTCAGGTTAAAGGTAAGGCTCGGCGGTGATGGCCCGGCGGTTGATTCCGTGACGTCGCTCTGGCCCGGCGCGAATTATTTTGAACGCGAGGTTTTTGATTTATTCGGAGTGCGCTTTAACGGCCATCCTTATTTACGCCGCCTGCTGATGCCGGAAAACTGGGAAGGCCACCCGTTGAGAAAAGATTATCCGGTGGAGGGATACAGATAAAATTTGGTAATTGGGGAATTTGGTAATTGTGTAATTGATCCCACTTCTCGCAAAATCGGCGAGAAGTGGGGCAGCGGCATAGCGTGATTTAAATTACTCAATTACCAAATTACACAATTACTCAATCAGCGCTAATGGCCCACCTCTCCCCCACTCCCGCGCTAGAACCCGGTCAGGACAAGACCATGATCCTGAACATGGGCCCGCAACACCCGTCTACCCACGGGGTGTTGCGCGTGCTGCTGGAGATCGATGGCGAAAACGTGGTGCGCATGATGCCCGACATCGGCTTTCTGCACACGGGAATTGAGAAGACCTGCGAGGCCAAGTTCTACCACCAGGTCGTGCCGCTGACCGACCGCATCGATTATCTCTGCCCGATGACCAACAACCTGTGCTATGCGTTGGCGGTCGAGAAACTGCTCGGGATCGAGATTCCGCCCCGCGCGCAATGGCTGCGAGTGATGATGAACGAGTTGACTCGCATCAACTCGCACCTGGTATGGCTGGGAACGCACGCCATGGACATCGGCGCAATGACGGTCTTCTTATATTGCTTCCGCGAGCGCGAAGAGATTTTGCGATTGTTCGAGGCCATCAGCGGGCAACGGATGATGACTTCATACTTCCGCGTCGGCGGAGTCGCACTCGAGCCGCCGCTCGATTTCTTCGATCGTGTGAAAAAATTCGCGAACATCTTTCCTTCGAAAGTCGACGAATACGAAGGCCTGCTTACCGGCAACCCGATCTGGGGGATGCGGACAAAGGGCGTGGCAAAAATTTCAGCGGAAGACGCGATTGCTCTTGGCGCAAGCGGTCCCACTCTGCGCGGAAGCGGAGTCGATATCGACCTGCGACGAGATATGCCGTATACCGGGTACGAAAATTTCAAGTTTAACGTGCCTCTGGGTAAGGAAGGCGATGTATTCGATCGCTACATGTGTCGCGTGCGGGAACTGCGCGAGTCGATAGGAATCGTGAAACAGGCGCTTGAAGGAATGCCTTCTGGCCCGGTGAAAGCGAATGCGCCGAAAGTCGTCCTTCCCGATCGCGAGAAGATGAAGACGGAGATGGAGGCGCTCATCTACCACTTTAAGATCGTGACGGAGGGATTCGCGGTGCCTGAAGGCGAGGTTTATCAGGCGGTCGAGTCTCCCCGTGGAGAGATGGGATATTACGTGGTGAGCGACGGTTCGGCGAAGCCGTATCGCGTGCATATGCGTTCCGCGTGCCTGGCGAACATGCAATGCCTGCCGAAGATGTGCGAAGGCAAGCTGATCGCGGATGTGGTTGCGGCGATCGGGAGTATAGATATCGTGCTGGGAGAAATCGATCGGTAGTTTCTGTGCGATCTCAGGCAATTTTTCTGCGTTCTCTGCGGTTAAATGCTTTTCAAAGGATCTTAACCGCAGAGTTCGTCGTCAGGAATGAGACCGCAGAGAACAACGTCGGATGAAATTTTCTGACAAATTCGAATCGCGGCTCGTGGAGATGCTGACGCATTATCCGACGAAACGGTCTGTGCTCGTTCCTACGCTGCTTTTCGCGCAGGATGAGGTGGGATCTCTTTCAGATGAAGTTGTCGCCGAAATCGCAAGTCGTCTCGATTTGACGGAGCTCGATGTACGGAACGTGATCAGCTACTACTCCATGCTGAGCACGAAACCGCGGGGGAGATACAACGTGCAGGTTTGCAGGAATATTTCTTGTCTGCTGCGCGGGGCGGATGAATTGATCGAACATTGCGAGAAAAAGCTTGGCATCGGCCACAAGGGAACCACGCCGGATGGCCTGTTCTCGTTCGAGCACGTCGAGTGCATCGGCGCGTGCAGTTGGGCGCCGGCGGTGCAGGTCAACTACGACTTTCACGAGAACCTGACGCCGGAGAAGATGGATAAGGTTTTGGAGGAATACAGAAGAAAAGCAACCCAGTAATCTGGCCATCGGGTGATCGGGCGATTTAAGTTCACCCGATGACCCGATCACCAGCTGATCGATTCAATGGCAGATCTGGTTTCCCATCCCGACGAGGTGCGTGTCGTAGCCAAGCGCTTTGGCAAGGGCGCGACCAACATCGACCGCTACGTCGAACTCGACGGCTATAAGGCCGTGCGCAAGGCGCTCGGCATGCAGCCGGAAGCGATCATCAATGAGGTGAAGAACTCGGGATTGCGAGGGCGCGGCGGCGCGGGATTTAACACTGGATTGAAATGGTCATTCGTGCCGAAGCAGTCGGCCAAGCCGAAATACATTTTGTGCAACGGCGATGAGAGCGAACCCGGCACGTGCAAAGACCGACTGATTTTTGAGCAGGACCCGCATTCAGTAATTGAAGGCGTGATGATCGCCGGAATCGCGGTCGGTGCGCACAAAGGCTACATCTACATTCGCGGCGAATATCGCTATTTGTCCGAGATCATGCAGAAGGCGATCGCCGATGCTTATGCGAAAGGGTTTCTCGGCAAGAACATCTTCGGGAGCGGCTATGACTTCGACGCGTATTGGCACGGCGGCGCGGGTGCATACGAAGTTGGCGAAGAGTCCGCGTTGATGGAATCGCTCGAAGGCAAGCGCGGCGTTCCCCGCATTCGGCCTCCGTTCCCTGCCGTAGTGGGTCTGTGGGGAGGGCCAACGGTCATTAATAATGCGGAGACGCTGGCGAGTGTTCCGCCAATTATTCTGAATGGCGCTGAGTGGTACGCAAACTTAGGCACACCGAAAAATGGCGGCACGCGCCTGTTCTGCCTGAGCGGCAACATCGCCAAGCCCGGCGTCTACGAGCTGCCGATGGGCTACAACCTGAAGAAGATGATCTATGACGTTGGCGGCGGAATACCGAACGGCCGGAAGCTGAAAGCGGTTGTACCTGGCGGGTCCAGCTGCCCGTTACTGGCTGCGGACGAGATTGATCTCGCGATGGATTTCGATACGCTAATGAAGGCGAACAGCATGCTGGGCTCGGGCGGCGTGGTAATCGTTGACAACTCCATGTGCATGGTGAAATTCGCCCTGCGGATCATGAAGTTTTATCAGCACGAAAGTTGCGGATGGTGCATTCCGTGCCGCGAGGGCACCGACTGGTTGATGAAGACGCTGACTCGCTTCCACAGCGGCGGCGGAATTAAAAAAGATATTGATAATATTCAATACTTGTCGGAGAACATGCTGGGCCGCACGTTCTGTCCACTCGGGGACGCTGCCGCGCTGCCAACGATTTCGATCGTAAAGAAGTTTAGAAAAGAGTTCGAAGATCATTTGGAAGGCAGGCCGTGCCCGTTTGAAAAGCAGGGTACGGTAGAGAGACTTCCAGTATTTGCATAAGTGCTTCCTGTACCTTCGTGCCCATTGGTGGTTGAATTTTTCTTTTTAACCACGAAGGACGCAAAGGGACACGAAGGAAGACCGATTTTCATGGCTGAAGCTCCCAAACTCGTAAACATCACCGTCGACGGCAAGAAAGTCGCTGCGCCTCCGGGGACGCTGCTGATCGAGGCGTGCAAATCGGTTGGCATTGAGGTGCCGTCGTTCTGCTATTACCCGAATTTGTCACTCCAGGGCGCGTGCCGCATGTGCCTGGTGCGGATCGAGAAGATGCCGAAGCTGCAGACGGCGTGCACGACTGGCATCACCGAAGGAATGGTGGTCACGACCGATAGCGACGAAATTCGTCAGGCTCGTAAGGGCATGGTCGAACTGCTGCTGGGCAATCACCCGCTCGATTGCCCGGTTTGCGATGCCGGCGGCGAGTGCGAACTGCAGGACATGACGTTCTCCTATGGCGCCGCCGAGTCGAAGTTCATCGAACTCAAGCAGCACCGCGATGAGCAGCAGTGGTCGCCAGTGGTTTACTTCGATCGCCCGCGCTGCATTCTGTGCTACCGCTGCGTGCGCATCTGCGGCGAGGGGATGGACGTTTGGGCGCTCGGTGTGGATAACCGCGGCGTGGTCTCGACCATTGTTCCCAATCAGGAAGATCACCTCGAGTGCGAAGAGTGCGGCATGTGCATTGACATTTGCCCCGTGGGCGCGCTGACTTCAGGTGCTTATCGCTACAGAACCCGCCCGTGGGAGATGAAGCACGTGGGTACGACGTGCACGCACTGCGCGGATGGATGCAAAACGACTCTGGGCGTTCGCCGGTCCTATATCGGCATGGAGATAGTTAGGGGAGACAATCGCGACAAGAGCGGCATCAACAGCGAATTCCTTTGCATAAAAGGACGCTACGCATTCGACTTCGCCAATCATGAGGATCGGCTGACTTCACCGCTGGTGCGCAAGAGCGGTCGACTGGTTCCAACCACGTGGGAAGAAGCTTTTGAATACGTCGGCAAGCGATTACGCGAGATTCGCGACCGCGACGGTGGCCAGGCAGTCGGGGTAATCGGGTCAACTCGCACGACGAACGAAGAAAATTATCTGCTACAGAAATTTGCACGAGTGGCGCTCCAAACCAACAACATTGACCACCATCGCACGGCAGACTTCCCTGCTTTCGCGGCGGCGCTTCACGGAATTGCCTCTCACTCCTCCCAAAAACAGGCAGAAGTGGGTCACCCCGATTCTCAGTCTCCCAGTTCTCAATCAATCACCGCGAGCATGCGCGATGTGTACAACGCGCCGGCGATTCTGCTGATTGGGAATAATCCAACAGATGAGCACCCGCTGCTGGCGTGGCAGATTCGCAATAATGTGCGGCTGCATCATGCGCGCTTGTATGTTGTCAACGCGGAACCGATCAAGCTTCGGCGGCAGGCCACGGAATTCCTGCAAATTCCGGCCGATTCTTACAATGCCTTTACGGAGTTTTTGTTGGACGGGAGAGGACGCACGTCAGCCCAAAAGAACTGGGAGGGGTTGCGCGAGAAACTGGGGAAGGAACAAGGCCTGGTGATCGCGTTTGGCTCTGAAGTCGTTGGTGGTGGCGTACAGGCGCTCGCAAAATTTGCGTCCAGCGCCCCCGGAGCCAAGCTGGTCTGCCTGGGCGATTATGCCAACTCGCGCGGCGCGGCTGACATGGGACTTTATCCCGACCTGCTGCCAGGATACTTCCCGGTTTCTGATGCGACCAAATTCCACAAGGAGTGGGGAAGCTTTCCGACGACGCCCGGCATGAGCATTGCTGAGATGTTCGACGCCGCCGCTGGGGCGAAATTGAAGGCGCTATACGTGGTGGGCGCAAACCCGGTCGGGAGGCTTGACGTAGGACCAGCGACGTTAAAAAACACGTTCCTGGTCGTGCAGGATATGTTCCTCACTGAGACGGCGGCGCTCGCCGAAGTGGTCCTGCCGGCCGCGAATGCGTACGAGAAAGCGGGCACATTCACCAATACCTGCGGCGACATCCAGATTCTGAAAAAAGCCGGCGAGGTCACGACCACAAAGCCTGACTTTGAAATGATTGTGCGTATCGCAGACGCGATGGGCTTTGACGTTCACAAATTGGTTCCATTCGGTCACGGCATTCGCGCGGACATGGGACAGTCACGAGGAGCGCAGTCGGGCGAGGCCGACCGTCACGCCGTGTGGCTTGAGGCGCACGGCCTCGAGCCGAAGATGAATCCATTTGATCCCATGGCGACGTTGGATGAAATTCAGAGGCTGGTTCCCGGGTACGATGTTTCTCAGGTTGAGCTTGTAGCCGGGAATGATCAGCATACTTTGATCGAAGAGATGGGTTCGGGCGCCGCGCAGAATCCGGGATTAATCGTGCCGGCAAAGAACAATCTGTTTAGTTCAGGAACACTGAGCCGGTATTCGAATACGTTGAATTCGGTAATAGAAAACAAGAACCCTGAGCCGGCGGAAGTTCCGGCAGATTGAAAGCGAGTGGTCAGTGGTTAGTGGCCAGACGTTTTGGCCAGAGTTACGTATTCTGATCACGCCTCAGAAGGTGGTGTTCAGCACTGGCGACTGGACTAGAACCAACCACTAATCACTGACCACTGATCACTAAATTGACCTTAACCACTTTCATCATCGTCTCCGTGATCAAGATCGTTCTGGTCTTGTTCATTCTTTTGACCGCCGTGGCTTACACTGTCTGGCTGGAGCGCAAGGTTGTAGGCCACATGCAGAACCGCTGGGGCCCGACGCGCGTGGGCCCATTTGGACTGCTGCAGCCAGCCGCGGACGGGGTCAAATTCTTATTTAAGGAAGACCTGACGCCGCCGCACGTATACAAGCCGCTGTATATTGCGGCGCCTATGATCGCAGTGATTTTTGCGGTCACCTCGATTTCCGTCATCCCGTTCGGCAATTGGATACAGATCGGAAACATCCGCACGCCTCTGCAAATCACGGACGTCAACATCGGCTTGCTGGTTGTGCTTGGAATTACTTCGCTCGGAGTTTATGGGGTCGCGCTTTCCGGCTGGTCATCGAATAGCAAATATTCGCTGCTCGGCGGATTGCGCGCCAGCGCGCAGATGATCAGCTATGAAGTAGCACTCGGACTCTCGCTCATTGGCGTACTGATCTTGGCCGGAACCTTCAGCCTGCGGGGAATTGTTGAGGCCCAGAGCGGCTGGTTCTGGAACTGGAATATTTTCCGCGGCGGCCAGATCTTTGCCTTCTTCATCTATTTGACCGCTGCTTATGCTGAGACCAACCGAATCCCGTTCGATCTACCAGAGGCTGAAACCGAGCTCGTCGCCGGCTACCACACCGAGTACAGCGCGATGAAGTTTGCCATGTTCTTCATGGCCGAATACGCGAACATGATCACCGTCGCCTGCATCGCGTCGTTGTTGTTCCTGGGCGGCTGGAGCGGGCCGCTGTTCGGGCCTTTTTGGCTGCAGGAAATCCTGCCAGTGTTCTGGTTCGTGCTTCGCGTTTTTGCATTTCTGTTTGTTTACATCTGGGTTCGCGGCACGCTGCCGCGTTTCCGCTACGACCAGCTCATGGCATTTGGCTGGAAGTTTTTGCTGCCGCTGGCAATCGCCAATTTGGTGATTACGGCATTAGTGGTAGCGTTCAAATAAGTGACTCGTGGCTCGTGGTTCGTGCCTGGTAACGCTATGCTGAGAATACTGGTCACGAGTCACTAGTCACGAGCCACAGTTTTCTATGTTTCATCTGATTGTATTTTCGATCTTTGGCGCGATCTGCGTGGCGGGCGCGGTAAACCTGCTCGTGCAGCGCCATCCCATCAACAGCGCATTGTCGCTGGTCGTCGTCATGGGATCGCTGGCGGTGGAATTTCTTTTGCTGGGTGCCGAGTTCGTCGCCGCAATTCAGGTGATCGTTTACGCCGGCGCCATCATGGTGCTGTTTGTTTTTGTGATCATGCTGCTCAATGCCGGAGAAGAAGAGCACACGCGCGGAAGCAAGGTGGCGTATCTGCTGGGCATTCCGGGTTTGCTCGCTGGGACGATTATTGTTTGCTGGGTGCTATTACAGCGCTCGGATGTTGGCCGCACTTCGATCGGCGCATTGCCCGGGCCTCCGGCCGCAATTGCCCAGCTGCTGTTTCACCAGTTTTTGTTGCCGTTTGAGGTCACGTCGATTTTGGTGCTGATCGCAATCATGGGCGCAGTCGTACTGGCGGCTCGGCCGCAATCCGTGCAGGAATCGAAGAAGGAGGACTGAGTGGTCCCGCTTTCGCTTTATCTGGTACTGAGCGCTATTTTATTTGCCTGCGGCGTCGCCGGATTTTTGATCAAGCGCAACATTATCACCGTCTTCATGTCAATCGAGTTGATGCTGAACGGGGTGAATCTCTCGTTTGTCGCATTCGCCGCGCACTGGCAGCAGTTGAGCGGACAAGTTTTTGTGTTCTTCGTGATGGTGGTGGCAGCGGCAGAATCGGCGGTCGG
>DATIYR010000011.1:0-5691 GCA_035517535.1 Terriglobales bacterium | reverse complement strand
CTGAAAGCGTTAGAGGAAAAGACCGAGCAGTACTGCGTGGTTATGCAAACTATGTTGCATCCGCCAAAAATCGAGACAATGTGGTAGGTTATTGACCTTAGATAGCAACGATCACTCGTCCCGACTTTCGCGGGTGCTCTACTGCTTCGTGTGCCTTCGCGATCTCATCCAGCGGGAAACGTTCGGCGATATCCAGGCCCTGCCATCCTGCCTCAAGAGCCCGATTGAGAGCTTGTGCAGCTTCGATTTTTCCTTTGGCAGGGATGTCGTCACTGCCGACAAAGAAGATTCGCGCGTTCATAAAAACGAGTTGCCAGAACGGGATCTCCGGTGTGGGGGCATTTGTCGCGTAGGTCGAGATAGATCCGCCTTGCGCCAACACCTCACTATCAGTTTTGATGTTTGCCGCGAACGCGACTTCAACAATGTGGTGAACTCCATCGGGAGCCAATTGCCGAATTTGCTGAACTAAGTTTTCGCCGGTTAGCAAGACTTCGTCGGCGCCCGCGCGCGAAGCAATTTCTCGCTCGCTTTCGCCGCGAACTGTAGCAATGACTCTTGCTCCCGCCTGATGCGCCAGCTGAACGGCACACCCGCCCACCGCCCCGGCTCCTCCCTGCACCAACACAGTACGACGTTTCACCGAACCACCCACATTCACGGCCCGATAAGCTGTTATGCCGGGAATGCCAAGACATGCGCCCTGCTCGGTTGGCACGTTTTGCGGCAACTCGGCAATCTGTTTCAAGGGAACTGCGACGTACTCGGCCGCAGTACCGAAAGGGCGATACGATTGCGCGCCGTAACACCACACGCGACGGCCGGTCCATTCCCGCGGTACTCCCTCGCCGACGCGATCGACGGTTCCCGCGCCATCACTGTGCGGAATCACGCGCGGATAAGGCATGCCTACTCCGAACGCATCCTCTCGTTTCTTCACGTCTCCCGGATTCACTCCCGAATACTCGATCCGAATGCGAACCTGACCAACGGACGGCTGCGGCTCGGGCATCTCACCGACTTGTAGGACATCCCTTGCAGCGCCTTGCTTTTCGTACCAGGCGGCTCTCATGATGATCTGCTCTCGGAATACATGACTAAGTAGATGCGGCGCAAACCTGGGGCTTACGAAACTTGTAGAAGTTGTTCATCGTCGCCGTGTCGTTGTCGTGGGTTTCGACCCGCGATCCACTCTGCGAATATCCAAGCGGCGCCTGCGGCAGCCAGATTGTATGCATTGGCGCCCCAGGCGGCGTGACTGCGTGGATCTCTAAAAACCGGAGGCGCCAGAGCCAGAACGCTGAAAACCAGCAGCATCAGCGCGAGGAGCCGGGCGGCAAGAACATCCAGAATTCCCAGCAGTATGGCGATACCGGCGAGCAAGAATGCGATCCCAGTCAGCACCGCCCAGAAATTTCCGCCAAATGGCAGCCACGAAGGAACCAGCGCTGCCACCAAGCGAACGCCGGTGAAGTGATCTATACCGAAATTGAGCGAGCTCAGCCCGAATGTCAGTCGCGCGATAATTGCCACGTTCTCTGGTGTTCCTGACGCACGAGTTGCGAATAAGGTGTAGACGATCACTGCCGCCATAATCAGGATTGCTTGCTGCGCTACTCCTCCCATGACTCCGATGTAGACGGCAAGGTGAAAGCCGAGCACGCGCGGTGCGGTCACGAAGCGAGGCAACCAGAACACTGCGAAAACAGAATAGATGACGACGCACGCAGCAGCGCCGGCACGAGCAGTACGCCGCCACATAATTGCTGCGCCCGCTAAGATCAACCACACGGCGGCAATGTACGCCAGCACCTGCTGATGAGAGATTCCGGTGCCCCAGGCCTGAATCGGCTGATGCCCTGGTTCAAACTCGCCCCAGATCAGGTCAAAGACACCAGCCGCGAGTGTCGCCAGACCGTACAGGTAAACCCCAAGTTTCACTATCCATCACCAAACAGCTGCAGACGGCTTCGGCAGGCAATCGTATCACCGTTCCTGTGAGCGGGAAGCGGACCGACAGTTCTGCGGAGAATTTATTTCCTCATTAACCGACTGTTCGCCGGCGGTACGAACCAAAGCAGTAAACATACGCTCCACACATCTCTCCGCATTGGCATACATTTCTCTTGACATCCACAGCCTTTGTACCGCAAATTACGCAAAGCAGTTCGGAACCGAGCGTTGGGTTCCTGGGTCTTGCCCGCTCTGGCAACTCCCACCTTTGAATGGCCACTACTCTTGCCCCGGTCGATTCCCGGGAGGTTGTCCGGTGCGACCATTGCCTTCTGGTTCAGTTTCGCACATCCAATAATCTTTGCCGGCGTTGCCATATCTCGCTCGACGAAGAGGAGCCCGAAATTGTAGAAACGCCCGTGCCGCAGATGATGCCTCCGGCACACCGCGGCCACCTTAACCTCGCAGCTTCAATCCGCGCCATGCGCCTGCGCAACGGCCTGAGCCAGCGTCAACTGGCAGGCCGCATGTGTGTGCCGCGCACCTATGTGTCGAAAATTGAAAACGAAAAAGCCACGCCTACGCTCTCGTCGTTGGAGCGGTTGGCGAGAGCACTGGAGGTGACCGTGCCCGATCTGCTTAGCGGCGGCGAACGCAACCGTCAGGAAGAAATCAGCGAATTGATGAAAGATCCATTCATCGCGGAGATGCTGCCGTTCGTTTCCTCGCTAAATGGAATGCAGATGTCAAGCATTCTGACGCAGGTGCGGGATTTGACGCTGCGACCAAGGCGGAGCGCTTAGGGATTATTTCTCCGTAGCGTTGCCTCTGTGAGGTTCAGTGTTCTCTGTGGTTTGGTTTTTTAGAATCGACCACAGAGGCCACAGTGTCACACAGAGGACAAAACATTCTATCCGGGCAAACCAGCCAACGCTGAGCCGGAGCCGAAAGGCTCCGGCATTTTTTATTGAGTAACGCCAAATTTACTCTGATTGCTTTCTGAACAGATTCGAAATTCCTCTAACGTCCGCGCTCGATTCACGCTTAAGTCCACACCGCTCGAAGTTGCCGGATATGGCTTCGGTCCCATCAGGCCCTTCCAAAGGATCTCATTGAACGCAATTGGATCGACTCGATCTTCAACCGAAAAATCCATGCCCTTCGTCGCTGCAGCCCAATAACCCGAATCGTGGATCGGACGCGGGGTTCCATTCCCGCTCTGTCTCGGCGGCAAAGGCAACTGCGTGTTATACAACATTGCCGAAGGAACCGCCGTATACGTCCAGTCCTTCTGATTTATGTCGAGCACATCCGCCATTGGGTTCGACGAAGAGTCATTCAGATTGAGCTGACCAATGCCGAGGATTTCCTCGATCGTGCGCAACATGCTCAGAGTTGTATATGCCGTCGATACCACCGCCTCGTGCTTCACATAAGGACCAATCACAAACGCGATGCTGCGGTGGGAGTCCACGTGATCGCCGCCATTCTGCGAGTCATCTTCAATCACAAAAATCAGCGTTTCGTCTTTGTACCGGCTGTTCGCGATCTTCTGCGCCAGCAGCCCAACTGCGTAGTCGTCGTCCGCGACCTGGAGTTCGGGTGTGTTCACGCCCAGGATTGCTTGGGCAAAGTCGCCCGTATGGTCATGCATGAAGCGCACGAGTGAGAGATTCGGGAGTCCGCCGTTCGCGTACCTCCTGTCGAATTCGCGCTCCCATTCTTTGAAACGGTAGTAATCGGGAAATTGATTGTCGAAGCCACGAAAATAAATGTCAGTAAAAGGAGCGAGCGCCGGGCTGGTGGGATAAGACACTTGCGTCTCTTTCGCAGCCGGATTGAGTAAGAGCGGAATTTTGTACTGCGAATATTGCGGGGCCGGATCGTACCGGGCCAGATCAATAAAGAATCCGTAATTGCGAACCGAAAGCCCCGCTCGCAATGCGGCATTCCAGAGATATCCTGTGCCGTTTTCGCCATTGGGTGCGTCGGGCGCGGCAGCGTCGGCCGTGCCAGGCAAGTCGTCGGGATCGTCCGGCGTTGCGGGGTTGGCCTTCAACCGATCGGCCACCGTGCCGTAGCCAACATTGATATTGCGGTTTGTGCCTTCGGTGTCGTAGCTGGCGCCGCGACCAGCGTAGTTGATCGGCATCTCCTTTTCGACTAGGTCCATCGCGTGTGCCGAAGTCGACCAAGCCCAACCGTCAAAGCTGACCTCGCTCGTGTCGTAGAAATTATCGAGATCAACGAACTCGTGTGCCAGACGATGAAAATTCGGAGTAACCGTTTCCGGGAATTCGGTCAGATTCGGGTCGCCATTCCCCACTTCCAGGTCGCCGAGCACCTGATCGTAAGTGCGGTTCTCTTTAATTATGTAGATGACGTGTTTAATGTGAGCGCGCAGGAATCCGAGCTTCGCTGCGTCGTCCTTGCTTAATACCGATTTGAAGTTATTGTTGCTCGCAACCTGCTGCGTCAGCCGCTGCAGCTCGCCGGAGTTCGGCGTTGGGAAACTTTGCAGCCCGGCCTTGATCAGTTGCAGATTGTATTGATTTGCAGCGTGACACTTGTGTGCTTTCTCTAGAGTCAGGCCGCGGCACGAGCCGGCGTTCGGCCCCGTCGGCGATTTGCCGTTCACAACGTACATAAACTTTCCATCCGCGCTGAAGCTCACGGAATTCGGGTACCACCCTGTTGGAATCAGGCTAACGACCTTGCTTTTGCTTGGCACAGCCCCAAGTTCAACCACAGCCACATCGTTCATCCATCCATTCGTGACGTAAAGCTGCTTTTCGTCGGGAGAAAGAGTGACGCTATTCGTGTCATTGCCTTTAAGGTTTGATTTCGATGGCGGCAGCAAACCGAGCGGAGCACTAACCGCAATGTTGGCCACCAGCCGGTTTGTGCTTGTGTCAATGACGCCGACCGAATCGGTATTGTCTTGCGCTACATACAAAGTTGATTGACTCGCGTTCAGCACCATCCGGTTGGGCTGGCCGGGAACACGAATTCGCGTGATCACCTTCGGCAGACCGCTTATATCGACCACAACAATCTCTCGATCCCGAACACTCGAGACGTAAGCGATCTGGTTTCCTTTGATCGCTAGCCACAGTGGATACTCGCCTCCGGGCACGCCGGAATTCTTGGGATTCTCTTTACCGGGCCGCAGATCAAGTTCGGCAAAAACCATCCATCCGTTCTGGTTTTTCGTCAGCAGGCTGATCGAATCGTTGTAGTAATTCGCGACAATCAGCTTCGTTCCAGCCTTCGTGATCGCAATCCCCGCGGCTTGCGGCTTCACGTCGAGTCCAATTCCAAGGTCATCATGGCCGAGAAGAATCGGGCTGTCGGCCTGCTCCGACCACATTCCGTTTGCGCCCAGCGAATAGAGATGCACGTCGTCATCGACTCCTCCGCTGACATAAAAAGCGGCGCCGGAAGGATCGAACACAATGCCGCTATAGGTGTTCGGGACCTGAATAACCTGCTTCTGAACCGGCTTATATTGCGAGATGTCGTAGATGAAAACGAACTGCGTGGAGTCGGAGGGAATCATCGCTCCCGAAGAAGAATTCACCAGATTGTATCCGCTGGTCAGAACCAAAAGCGTTTTGCCGTCGGGACTCACGACGCTGGTCACAGCCTGTCCCGCCAAATATTGCGGGTTATCCGCGAGGCCGGGGTTCAGCGGCGAAAATGTGGCGCCGGTCGGCGCAGTGGGCGTAATTCGCTGGC
>DATIYR010000010.1:0-15854 GCA_035517535.1 Terriglobales bacterium | reverse complement strand
AATAGTTTTTCCGGACGGAACGCATACCACAGGCCGAACAGCGCGACCACTGCCACCGCCGACCAGACTATGCGCTTCTTTGAGAGTTTGTGAGCATCTTCGGGCATTGTGATTTCCTGATGCAAAAAATGTGAGTTGTTGTAGTGTTCGACGGCTCTCGAGTGAACTCACTTCTGCAGTGGTGCAGTTCCGAAGTTAACGTCGAAGCGCTCGCAGAAAATTGACACAGCTTTGAACTTCGCGAGATCGGTTCCCGCAGGAATGGTGTAATTCTGGTCGCCTTCATTTCCTTTCAGGGGACCAAGATCGACGCGCTCAACACCTTTCTTGAGAAGGTCCTCATTATCCTGGGCATCCGTTGCCGCAATCAGCAACACATGCAGGTTGGGGCCGTTCGAGGTCTTAAAATGGGTGAGTCGCAACGCGTCGTCTCCATTCGATCCCGAATAGACGGTCGCCCGGCCAGAAGTGCTGTGCGCTGCACCGTGGAAGGTACCGGTAGCGAGAATCGTGCCACTTTGCGCCATAAGCGCCGTGGCGCCGAGAATTGCTAACGCTGCTGCGAAGTTCGTTAAGCTGCGGACATTCATAAATCTTCTCCTCGTTATGATCGATCGTTATGACCGATCGTTATGATCGATACGCTCAGAATCTGCAAAATGCTCATGCACCGAAATTGCCAAACCACGAGAGTCGCCCGCGATCTGTCGATCTTGTTCAGAGACAGCACATTAAGGAGTCAAACGCCGGCGCCGGCGACTCGGCTTGTCGGTTGTCGCGACGTCCTAAAGACAAGCGTCGAAAGCAAGACACTTCCGAAATTGAGTTGTGCTTCGATAGGAAATTTGCATCGAAAGTGGCGTATAAGTCTTCTTTGACGTATGAGCTTCCAGCCAATTGAGAACTACGGCGTAATCGGTAACATGAAGTCGATCGCGTTAGTCGGGATGAACGGTTCCATAGACTTTCTTTGTTATCCAGAGTTTGATTCGCCGACCGTATTTGCCGCTCTGCTCGATGACAAGCTGGGAGGCCATTTCCAGATCGAGCCGCAACTCACGGATATGCGTGTTCGTCAGCTTTATTTACCAGATACAAACATCCTTATTACGCGATTCCTGGCCGACGAAGGAGTCGCCGAACTGACGGACTTTATGCCCATTGAGAGCGGGGCAGAACAGCCGAACGAAATCGTGCGCATCGTAAAAGTAATTCGCGGGACGGTGGCGTTCAGGATGCATTGCCAACCGAGATTCAAATATGCGACGTCGACGCACCGAACAGAACTCGCTGAGCGCCGGGCGATGTTTCTCCCGGCCGAAACTGACTGCCCCGCGATGAGCCTGTATTCCACGGCTGCTCTGGCGCTAGGCGCCCAGGATGTTTTCTCGAATTTCACCCTGAAAGCGGGTGAGACCGCAACGTTCGTGCTGGGCGGACCGCGGGTCGAGGGTGAACCACCGGAGATGCAGTTCATAGACGTACGCTTCCGTCAAACCATTCGCTTCTGGAAGGCATGGATTGCGAAATCGAAATACAAGGGTCGTTGGCGGGAAATGGTTCACCGTTCGGCTCTGCTGCTGAAACTGCTCATATGCCGGGAGCACGGCTCATTGATTGCCGCGCCGACATTCTCGCTTCCAGAAGAGATTGGAGGAGTGCGCAATTGGGACTACCGGTTCACGTGGTTGCGCGACGCCACATTTGCACTTTATGCGCTCATCCGGCTCGGATTTGTCGATGAAGCGGAATCTTTCATCGACTGGCTGAAAGGCCGGTTGGTCGACGACGCAGAGCGAGGACCGTTGCAAGTAATGTATGGGATCGATGGCCGGCAAAAGCTCGAAGAGTTGACCTTGGACCATTTTTCCGGATACGAGAATTCGCGTCCTGTACGTATCGGAAATGCCGCTTATAAGCAGCTCCAACTCGACATCTATGGCGAGATGATGGATTCGGTATACCTCGCGAACAAGTACGGTGACCCGATTTCGTATGAGGGATGGCAAGGCGTTCAGCGCATGCTGGAGTGGCTGGGAAGGAACTGGCAGCGGCCCGACGAAGGGATATGGGAGGTTCGCGGGGGCGCACGAGAATTCCTCCATTCTCGGATGATGTGTTGGGTTGCTTTCGACCGCGCCTTGCGGCTCGCACAGAAGCGTTCTCTTTCCGCCCCTTTTGAGACCTGGCAGCGCACTCGAGATGCGATTCGGGATGACATCTTTACCAACTTCTGGGATGAAGAACTCCAGGCTTTCGTACAAGCGAAAGGCACAAAGGATTTGGATGCATCGGCGCTGCTGATGCCCATGATGAGATTCATCAGCCCTGTCGACCCCATGTGGCTCTCGACCATGCGAGCGATGGAAAAGACACTCATCGAAGACACTCTCGTCCGTCGTTACGAGGTAGGACGCACTCATGTGGATGGACTTCCAGGTGAGGAAGGACACTTTACCGCGTGCTCGTTCTGGTACGTTGAATGCCTCGCACGCGCCGGGGACCTGGAACAGGCACAGCTGCTGTTTGAAAAGCTTTTGGGATATGCAAATCACCTTGGCCTCTATTCAGAGGAACTCGGTTCTAATGGACAACACCTCGGTAATTTTCCGCAGGCGTTTACGCATCTTGCGCTGATCAGCGCTGCGACATACCTCGACCGAGCACTCTCGGGAACCGGCGAGGCCGTCTGGCGATAAGCTCCCGGCTCAGTCTCGGTAAAGAACCTGCTACAGTGCGGGGATGTCATCGCTGTTGCCCAGATGTAAAATCACACCGAGGAGAATCGGCATGACGGAGCATAAGATTCCGCTCGGAATTACTGAGGACGATGTAGCCTTAGGCAGCCACCTTGTCCATTTTTGGAAGACCGACGAGGAATTTGAGTCCGGAGTTCGCTTCCTGCAACTCGGGATCGACAATGACTCCGAGTATTGCGTGCTCTTCGGGCATGATGAAGCGAACCAACACGTTATGGAGGTCCTGCGCAGCACTAACCGCGAGCTCGATCGTGTGCTCCAGCAAGGACGGATAGTCATTTTGCGCCGTGACTCTTCCGCACTTGAGACGATCGCGAAAATCGAGGACGCTTTTTCATCCGCCCTTCAAAAAGGAGCTACGGCAATCCGCTACCTGGGCAATTTGGGAATGGGCCGCGAGGCGCTGCCCGGCAGAGGCGCTAACGAAGTGGTCGAGCTCGAAACCGGTGTGACGGCCCTCGCACATCGTTATCCCTGTGTCATGGTTTGCATGTACGACGTGAATACGGTTTCCGGTCACCTTTTGTTGGCCAGCGGATTTGCGACACATCCCCTTGCCGTGTGGAATGACGCGCTGCGGCAGAATCCTTACTGCGAAAGTGAGAAAGCTGCTGCGCACGGTACTGGAAAGGTCGCATGAAGCGGGCATCTCTCTAGCATGTCGATGAAAAACACGGTGGCACAGCGTAGCGATTCGATGGAGTTGCAGAACGTCATCGAAACTATTCCCGCGTTGGTTGTGTGCGCATTGCCCGACGGTACAGTGGAATTTGTAAACCGCGCCTGGCAGGAATATACCGGCTGCTCACCACAAAAGCTGAACGATTCGGGTTGGCGGTCGATCATTCACGCGGACGATCTTGCCAAATTTGTCGAGGAATGGGATGCAGCTTTGTCGGCCGGCCGGTCCTTCGAGACCGAGGCGCGAATACATCGTGCCGATGGTCAGTACGGCTGGTTCTTGATTAAGAAAGCCTTGGCCGTTTCAGGAACACAGAACGGCAGGTCGTCATTGCGCACTCTTATCGCTTTCGAGGACATCGATGCTAGGAAATGCTCGCAGATTAAGCTGCAACAGAGCGAGCATTCGCTTCGGCGAAGCGAGGGTTACCTGGCGAAGGCGGAGACACTGGCACGCATCGGAAGTTGGGCTTATGAAACCGCTTCCAGGAAACTGGTTTATCTCTCGCAGGGGTGGTATCGCATATATGGCTTCGATCCTAAAGACGGTATTCCTACGTGGGAAGAAGGGCTGCAGCATGTTCACCCCGAGGACCGGGCAGAACTTTTGGCGACGATCCGGCGAGCAATAGCGCAAAAATCTGATTACGACGTTGAGTTTCGAATTCTCATTCCCCGTGCGCCAATCAAATTCGTGCGTAGTGTGGGCGAACCTGTTCTGGGTCCATCAGGAGAAGTTCTGCAGTTCGTGGGCGTCGCCATGGACGTAACGGAGAGCAGGCGGGCCGAGGAAGAACGCGAGAGATTACGTCGCGCGCAAGCGGAGCTTGCACACATCAGCCGGGTGAATACCATGGGCGAACTGACCGCCTCGTTGGCGCATGAGATCAAGCAACCCATTGGGGCCGCGGTAACGAATGCTGAAGCATGTTTCCGATTGCTTGACCGCGATCAGCCCGACATTCCCGAGGCCCGAGAAGCCGCTTTAGAAATGGTCAAGGATGCCAGGCGTGCAGCCGACATCATCGACCGCGTTCGCTTGCTGTATCAAAAGGGTTCTTCACACCAGGACGCCTTGGACGTGAACGACGTCATTCGAGAAATGGTGATCATGCTGCAGAACGAAGCGAATCGACACTCGATTACCATGCGCACGGATTTCGCCGAGGGGCTGCCGAACGTGATGGCTGATCGAGTGCAGTTGCAGCAGGTCTTGATGAATCTCATGCTGAACAGCATTGAGGCGATGCGGGGCACGAGCGGTGAACTCAGCATCAAGTCGCAGTTGGCCGATGACGGACAATTGCTCATCTCAGTAAGTGATACTGGCGTAGGACTCGCCGCGGATCATCTGGAGCAAATCTTCAACCCGTTCTTCACCACCAAGTCTCAAGGTACTGGCCTGGGATTAGCCATCACCCGTTCCATCGTGGAGGCGCATGGTGGCCGCATCTGGGCCACCCGAAACTCCGGTTCGGGAGCGACATTTCACTTCACGCTGCCCGGTAGAGCAGCAATCGCTGCGTGACCTGATGGCGATACATCATGCGGACCGTGGGCGCACCGCTCTCAAGCAGCATCATCTTGTCGCGCATGATCGCCGTTTTCTACATTCGGCTTCGAGATTGAAGGTTCGGAAGAGAACAGCGGAAGTAGGCCTTCCGTCATTGTCGGGTGAACGAGAATCCCATCGCGAAAAACTGTATAAGGAAGCCCGCCTATCATCGCAGTTTGAACTGCGGTAATCACCTCTCCGGCGTCAGCACCGAATATGGTGAAGCCGAGGATGCGGTCATTGTCAGTAGCGACCAGCGCTTTCATGAAGCCGCGCATCTCGAGCAACGTGTGAGCGCGCAGGACTCCTTCCATGGGGATTTTGAAGAGGCGATAGCGTACATCTTGCGCCCGGGCTTCCTTCTCGCTCAGACCGATGCGCGCAAGTTCCGGGTCGGTGAACATACAAAATGGGACCAGCCTGCCCGTCGTCACGCGATTGCCGCCGGTGATGCCGTCGTGCACAACACGGAAATCGTCGACACTGATGTGGGTAAATTGCGGGCTGCCGGCGACTTCGCCGATCGCCCAAACACCAGGTGCGGTTGTCTGGAGTCTCTCGTTAACCTTGAGATATCCTCCCTTTGTTGTTTCGACACCAGCCAACTCGAGTCCGATTCCCTCGGTATTCGGCGTGCGTCCAGACGCAACCAGGAGGTGGGTGCCCTCAAGCGTCTTTTTCACTCCTTCTTGCTCGAACACCACGCTGATCGACTTGCCGGACTCCCCCGTTACCTTAATAACATGCGCATCTAGCAAGACTTCAATTCCCTCGTCGGCGAAGAGCGCCTCGATGGCCGCACTCACGTCCTCGTCTTCTCTAGACATCAATCGGTGATTGCGCTCGAGGACAGAGATTTTGCTTCCAAAACGACGCATAGCTTGCGATAGTTCGGCGCCGATGTAGCCTCCACCTATCACAATAAGGTGTTCGGGAACTTCATCCAGTTCGAGGGCTTCGATGTGCGTCAGTGGCTTCGCGTCCGCTAAACCAGGAATAGGGTCCAATGTAGCGTGCGTTCCGGTGCTGATGATCACATTCGTGCCGCGCAGTCGACGCGTGTTTCCATCAGAAAGAAGAACTTCCAAGGTGCGAGGGCCGATGAAACGCCCTGACCCAAAAATCAGCTCGCCTCCGGTTTTCTTGTAATTATCGAGGTACATCTGGTTCACGCCGGAAACCATTCTCCGTTTTCGGTCGTGGACCGCAGCCATATTGATTGAAAAGCCGTTTGTGGAAATGCCGTATTCGGCGCTTCGCCGAACATACGATGCGACCCTGGCACTCTGGATGACGTTTTTGCTGGGAAGACAGGCGATGTTTGGACACGAACCGCCAATGTACTTGCGGTCGATTACGGCGACACGCTGACCTTTACTCGCGAAAGTCCACGCCGCCAGGGTCGATCCCGTTCCGCCTCCAAGAATCACCAGATCGTATTCCTCTGTCCGCTCTGGTATCGCCGATCGGGAAATGCCTTTTTCATTCATTTGATTTTCTCCGTCTCTGATATTCGCTGCCGGTTCTCAGAATTATTGTGGTAGCTCTGAAGCGTGTGCTCTGGTTTCAAGCGTTCGGGTGGAGTTCCATGACGAAATATGCAGCGTTTGTTATTGGCGTGGTGCAGCTTGGCGCAGTAAGGAGCCACGCCATTTCGGAGCCACAGGAAAATTTCTCCGGCGATCAGCATGCCTATCGTTGGTGCGATGAAGTAAATCCATATCGCCTGCCAGTAGCCGGAGCGAAATGCCGAACCGAAAGTTCGCGCCGGGTTCATACTCATCCCGGACAGTGGAGACTCGAAAGTAATAAACGTCGCGTAAAGGACGCCAACCAGAAACGGCGTGTATCGCGCGAGCGTCTCGCGATTAGTGGCAAAAAGAATTACGGTCATCAGCACAAAAGAGATCGTTATCTCGCCGGCCAAGGCCCCGGTGTTGCCAAGAATTCCCGGCACTGTCACCGCATAACGCACTACCTGAGTTTGTGGAGCTCCCCGCAATACAACACCGGCGATTGCGACTCCCGCAGCCGCGCCAACAAATTGCGCAGTCACGTAAAACACAGCATCCCAAAATGCCACCTTGCCGAGCGAGTAGAAAGTCAGCGTTATCGCCGGATTGAAATGCCCGCCAGACTGCTTGCCCCATGGTGTGATGATGATTGCGACCACTGTTAGCCCCACCGCTAATCCCATGAGCGCTCGCCGGCCGATGACACTTGGAATGAATTGTCGGACCGGAGAAGCGGGATGCTGCAGTAACGTCGCGAATGTGCAAACAGAAAACATGAAAAACGCGAGCTCACCTGCTTCCATCAGATATTCCGGCCAGTGAGAACGCAGGCTCTCGATTGCATTTAACGAAACGAACTCACAGCGCGCGGTGGTTGAGCCCGCCGTCGCATTTCTGATTGCTTCGTTCGACACCAGTCCACTCAAGCATTTGCTCCCGGAATTCCGAGGTTGACGTAACGTGCCAAGAAAAAAGGGCACCGAGCATCCAGACTCCTAATGGCGGAGCACGAGAATTACCAAAGGAAAATGGCTACGCAGTACACGATATGCCGTTGGTTTTTGACGTTTGCGTCAGAAAGAGTCGAACGCACGCGCGACCCCGTGTCGACATAGAAACACCGCGACTTCTTTAAGACAGCAGATTCCTGGCGACATTACTTGTATCGCGGTCTGATTTCGCCCTGCCCACTCCGCACCTCGCAGCGCAACTCGGTAAACTCTGGCGCCAGGAACGATAAAGGTGGTTCCCAATAAATGGAACATCGCATGCATTCAAGTCTGAAAAGGACTTCAATCTATATGGCAACGACAGCTCTTCAAATGAATCCAGAACCAATTGCAATCGAATGTCATCGCAGAAAGCTTCAGGAATTGACAGATGTCATTAATCACCACTCGCCGCGCTTTCGTCGAATTGCTCTCCATCGTTTGCGCAACGCGGCCGATGCAGACGACGCTCTTCAAGACGCCTTTCTGTCAGCGCTGAGACACCTGGACCAGTTCAGGGGAGAAGCGAAGATGTCCACGTGGTTCGCCGCAATCGTAATCAATTCTGCGCGGATGAAGCTACGTCAGCGTTTGGCCCCAGTGCAATTGGCTTTGGACCTAATCAATGGCCGAGAGGATTTGACAGGGGCAGACCTGGTGCCCGATAAGCGGCCCGGGCCTGAAGAACTCTATCGCAAACGCGAGATTGCGGAAAGATTGGCTCATGCAACCTCGCGGTTGTCGCCTGCTTTGCGGATGACGTTCCAATTGCGCGACATCCGAGGTTTGAGCATTCGCGAAACGGCACATCTCATGCGAGTACCAGTTGGAACGGTAAAGGCGCGGCTGGCGCGAGCTCGCATGAGACTCAAGAAAATGATGGCAGATGGCCGCTTGCGAAAAAAAGAGGCAAGGTGCGGTGGCCGACAGCAATCGCCAAGAAGCCGGCCCTCGCGCACATGCTGCGCGCCGGCTGACTTTAGCCGTCGCGTTTTCGCTTATGAGTCCAGTGAACTGATTTAGCGTGCAGCAGTAGAATAGCAAGCTGCATGACGTTTCCTGACAACCCAACCGTCTTCATCGTCGATGATGACGACCGCATGCGTGCGGCCATGCAGCGTTTGTTGAAGACGGTCGGCTTGCATTCCGAGTCATTCGCGACGCCACAGGAATTTCTGCGGCACAAACTGCCCGACAGTCCTAATTGCCTGGTGCTCGACGTGCGACTTCCGGGAATGAGCGGGCTAGAAGTCCAACAAAAACTAAATGAGGTGGGAGCCCAAATCCCCATCATTTTCATCACCAGCCATGGGGATATTCCCATGACTGTCAAAGCGATGAAATCTGGCGCAGTCGAATTTTTGACAAAACCGTTCCGTGATCAGGATCTCATCGATGCGATCCAGCACGCTTTGAAGAACAATATTGAAGTCCGGCAACAGCAGAACGAAATTGCGTACTTGAAAGAACGCTACACCAAATTGACTCCCCGTGAACGTGAGGTCATGCGTCTGATTGTTTCCGGCATGCTCACGAAGCAGATTGCTTCGACGATTGGCATCACTGAAATCACCGCAACTGTTCATCGCGGGCAGGTTATGCGCAAGATGGAGGCTGGTTCGCCAGCCGAACTCGGAAGAATGGCTGAAAAGCTTAAGCTTCCAACCGTCGCATAGCCGCGATCGCCTTCCCCGGACCCCTCCTCACAATTACGAATCGCCCTATGCATACATATCACTCGCCTTATTACAACTAATAATTGCTTCCCGCCGACAGCCGACCGATCCTGTTTTCGTATGGCTCGCGACGGACGGAGGAAGATGGTTGCTGTAATTGAAGACGACGTGTCGTATCGATTTGCCGTGCAACGTTTGCTCAAATCTGCTGGTTTTTCAGCGCAATCTTTCGCCTCTGCCGAAGAGTTCTTGGACTCTGGCCAACAGAATGAAAGTGGCTGTGTGATCGCCGATATCCGCATGCCTGGGATGTCAGGGCTGGACCTTCAATCTAAGTTGAACTCCGATCATTGCCCGATTCCGACGATCTTCATCACCGCTCACGGCGACGAAAAAATGCGACTGCAGGCAATGCGAGGTGGTGCGGTGAAATTTCTCGCCAAACCCTTTGACGGAGAAACCTTACTTGAGGCTGTCCGAGTGGCACTGGAAGCTTGAGGGTTTGTGCAGTGTCAAACGTTTTGCGCCCCAACCCTTTCGATTAGGGAAGAAGCGATCGAGAGCTCGACCCGGCTCGATCACACGCAGCCGGTCCGCGGAAGAATGGTCATGAAAACGCGTTTCGCGGCACAGTGCGTTCTTAGCTTGCTGGTCGTAGCGTTCGCCTGCCGAAATGCTGCAGGGCTTGATCCTTCCCTGAAGATCTCGCAGTACGGCCACAACATGTGGCGAATTCAAGACGGGTATTTGCCCGGGCCGCCTGAGGCCATTGCACAGACAGCGGATGGTTATCTCTGGATCGGGACTCACGCGGGCTTGGTCCGCTTTGACGGAGTTCGCTTCGTTCCCTGGACCTCACCGAAAGGTGCAAAGCTTCCCAGCGACCAAATCCACTATCTTCTGGCCGCGAGCGATGGGAGCCTGTGGATCGGAACCGCAAAAGGCTTGGCGCGCTGGAAGGACGGAATACTCACCACCTACAAGGAACTGCCCAACAGTATTTGGAGCATCGTTGAGGGTCGTGACGGGAACATTTGGATCGCAAGGTGGGATGGCGGAGACGGGCGTGGTCCGCTCTGTCGTATTCGAGACAACGACGTGCGCTGCTTTGGCCGGAGCGACGGAATTCCTCTTCCCACCGCTACCGAACTGGCGCTCGACAACTCCGGGAATTTCTGGATTTCTGGAAACGAGGGGCTCTGCAGGTGGAAGCCCGGGACTGCCGCGATCTACTTTCATAGAGAACTGGCGGCGCGCGGCTACTTGATGGGAGTTGATGCGTTATCCGTGCTTGATGAGAATCAAGTGTGGATTGGACTGCAGCAAGCCGACGGCAACCTTCAGCTTCAGGAATTGAACCACGGTAAATGGATTGCCCATCCATTAGCCGAATCGCCAGGTCCTCCTCCGAGTACCAATCGAATCTTCCGAGATCCGGAGGGTGCGCTGTGGATTGGAACGGCAAGCGACGGCATCTACCGGATATTCGGCGACAAGACCGACCATTTCTCAAACGCAGACGGCTTGTCCAGTGACTCCGTCGTACGGTTCTTTCAGGATCGCGAAGGCACGCTGTGGGTTGCGACGACGAAAGGTATCGATAGCTTTCGTGACTTGCCTGTCGTGAGTTATTCGATCAAGGAAGGCCTGGTGTCCGACAGCGTCAGCACTGTTCTGGCTTCGCGTAATGGCGGGGTATGGATTGGAGGGGCCGAGGCGCTGGGTTTTCTCAAGCAAGGCAAGCTTTCGGCGATCCGCACAAATCATGGTCTGCCGGGGCGCGACATAACCACGATGTCCGAGGACCGCCGCGGCCGATTGTGGATTGGAGTGGACAGCAGCCTGGCGGTTCTCGATCAGGGACACTTTCTCCCAATTCACAAACCTGACGGAAGCTCGCTCGGAATCGTTATTGGAATTGCGGAAGATGCCGCAGGAAACGAGTGGGCGATCACGAACGGCAAGCTATTTCGAATCGATGACCTTAAGGTTCGACAGCAAATCAGCCTGCCGGAACCATGTTTCTCGATCGTAGCTGATTCCAAAGAAGGATTATGGCTGGGTTGCGTGAACGGCGATCTGGCCCACTACGACACCGATGGCGTGAAGACATTTCTTCGCGTCAGCACCAGCAATATTCGGCAGATTCTGCCCGAGCCTGACGGCGGTCTGTGGGTTGTTGCCGAGGACGCGCTCATCTGGTGGAACGAAAATACCAGCGCGACGATGACGACCCGGAACGGATTGCCTTGCGACGAATTGTACGCGGCTGTGAAAGACGACGCGGGTGCGCTCTGGCTCTATGCGCGATGCGGACTTTTCTCTATCTCTCGATCCGAACTGGCGCGCTGGCGTCAGAACCCGGCCGTGCGAGTCGCCGTCGAGACCCTTGACGTCTATGACGGCGTCCAGCCGGGAATGACTCCATTGCAGCCACAAGCCACGCGGTCGCTCGATGGCCGGCTATGGTTCGCTAATAACAACGTCGTTCAAACATTTGATCCACGTAAGTGGCAGAGGAATCGGCTGCCACCCAATGTTGTAGTTGAAGGACTCGAAGCCAATGGCGTCAATTACCGCGTCCAGCACAACTTGAAGCTTCCCGCTCTGATTCGCAACCTCGACATCGATTACACGGCTTTAAGTTTCGTTGTTCCGCAGAAAGTTCGCTTCCGCTATAAGCTCGAAGGAAGAGATACTTCCTGGCAGGAAGCCGGGACCAGAAGACAGGTGTTCTACACTGACTTGCCGCCGGGTTCCTATCGCTTTCGCGTGATCGCGTGCAACAACGACGGAGTCTGGAATGAAAGCGGGGCACAGTTTGCATTTACCATCCCGCCGGCATTCATGCAAAGCATTTGGTTCAAAGCCATCTGCCTGCTCGGCATCGTCACTTTTATCTATTCGGCTTACCGCCTGCGGGTCCGGCGAGTGACCAGCCAATTGCGCGGGCGCATGTACGAGCGACTGGCGGAGCGGGAGCGAATCGCAAGGGAGTTACATGACACGTTCTTTCAAGGAATTCAGGGTCTACTCTTGCGTTTCCATACCGCGACATCTCAGCTCCGCAAAGACGAACCCGCGCGGCAACTCTTTGAAGATACCTTGAAGCAGTCGGACAAGGTAATGCTCGAAGGACGCGAACTGGTGTTAGATTTGCGGGCGACGGTTTCCGAACCAACCGACCTGCCCACAGCACTCGCCAATTTCGGAGAAGAAATGCGCAAGGAGGGTCCTTGCGACTTCAAGGTAGTCATTAACGGGTCTGGTCGTTCCCTGCATCCGGTTGTTTTCGAGGAATTCTTCAAGATTGGAAAGGAGGCGCTGAGCAACGCCTTTCAACATTCCGCCGCCCACTCCATCGAAGCGGAACTCAACTACGAGCGGAGCGAATTACGTCTGCGCATCCGCGACGACGGCAGGGGGATTGACTCTGCAATTCTTCGTCAAGGACACCGCGATGGACATTTTGGAATGCCGGGAATGAGAGAGCGCGCACGGAAGGTTGGCGCGCACTTGGATGTATGGAGCCGGGCCGGCGCCGGCACCGAAGTTGAATTGCGGATTGCGGCCGGCCTTGCTTACGTTTCCGAGCCCAATGGTTCTGGATTACGGAAGATGCGGGGAGTATGGCACAACTCGAAAAAAGAGGAATCTCTTAACGAGAAAGCAAAGGCCGCCCGCTAAACCATCAAGATCGCACGTGACGACGAATCGCCCACTACATTTACATATCAAGATAGCCGCGTTTTAAAGCGATCATAACGGCGTGGGTGCGATCGCTGGCGTTCAGCTTGGAAAGAATGCTCTTCAAATGATTTTTGACCGTGTGCTCAGAGATCTTCAGTTCGGAAGCGATAATTTTGTTGGAGCTGCCATTTGCCACGCCGCGAAGCACGTCGAGTTCACGACTGGTAATCGAATCGTCAGCCGCATGTTCGGCGATCTCCTGAGCGACTTCTGGGGGAATACGTTTGTGTCCTGTGTGAACCAGGCGAATCGTCTCAACTAATTCCGTTCGCAGCAAATTCTTCAGCAGATAGCCGACTGCTCCCGCTTTAAACGCGCGGACCGCCTGAACATCACCAGCGGATGTGGTCAATACGACAATTCGGGCGTGCGGAAATTGCTGGCGGATCGACGCGATGGCCGCGATGCCGTCCACTTTCGGCATGCGTATATCCATCAAAGTAACGTCGGGACGGTGCTTCCGAAAAAGCGCTACTGCTTCATCGCCATCCGAAGCCTCTGCCACAACCCGCATATCAGTTTGCGCATTGATCTCGCCGACGATGCCAGCCATCATTAACGGATGATCATCTACTGCCATTACACGGATGACATGGGTTTCGGCGATACCCATAGCGTTAACTTCCTCTTCTATCGCTTATCATACGACCTTCTTCCCCACGCAGCCCCCCTCAAAAGAGCCAATGGCTCCTGACTCGTTGTGGGATTTCACAAACAGGCGTATAGCACTTACCCTACAGTCGTGCAAAGACTTTTTTCGATGTTCCCCGCCGGCGCGGCAGGCTGGGGGCTGCTACTGCTACGCGTCTGCGCTGCGGGAATGCTCGCTCACCTCAGCATCGCCAATGAATCGGTTCCCATTGCGACGTGGGAAGTCACCGGAACAATCATTCTTGCCGGAGCGCTCTGCCTTGGCGCATTTACCCCGGTCGTCTGCTCCATTTCCGCTGTGCTGCAAGTTCTCATGGTGCTGCGGGCACACCAGCCCGATCCTTTTCAATTTGCCTTCTCACTCTCCGTCACCGTCGTTGTTTTTCTTTTGGGGCCGGGAGCATTTTCGCTTGATTCCCATCTGTTCGGCCGTCGACTCATTGTTCACACAGACTCCAAATAAAGTTGGCGGCCTGCAACGAGTGCTCTACTCTCGTTTTCCTCATACCGGTGCTCACGATTCCCCATTACAGGTTTTGCAACCGGGACCACGGCAGCCTGGCCCGAATGAGGCACCGCCGCTGCGCTCCATTTGGGCTTACGCCCTGTTGCCGAAATCTTTAGAGTCTTCTTAAAGACTCGATGGGCCTTTGGTCTTGATAGGTCTTGCCGATTACGATCGGCGCGGGTGATTCTCATTTTCTGGGGGATTCAATGGCGACCGCAGCCTTTCTGACGAATAGCGCAGGAAGAGATCAGAGTCATCTTCAACAGAGCTACCGAGACCTCCGCCATGATGGCGCGGAGATCTTATCGATAGATGAAGTAAATCGAGCCCGGCCAGACAGGCCGGTCGGAGACGAAGCTGCACTTAAGGAAATCGTCGGTGCCAGCTCCGCCTTGAAATCTGTGCTTGCTGAAGTGGAGCGAGTGGCGCCCACCGACTGCAGCGTGCTGGTCCTGGGAGAAACCGGCACCGGAAAGGAGTTAATCGCGCGGGCGATTCACAATCTCAGTCCACGCTGCGGACGGCCATTCGTGAAGCTGAACTGCGCCGCCATCCCCTTCGATCTTCTGGAGAGTGAGTTGTTTGGGCACGAGAAAGGCGCCTTCACTGGAGCAATCGTTCAAAAAATCGGCCGCTTCGAAATGGCCGATACCGGCACTCTCTTTCTGGACGAAATTGGCGACCTGCCACTGGCGTTGCAGCCTAAACTGCTCCGGGTTTTGCAAGAGCAGGAATTCGAGCGCCTCGGCAGCGGCCGCACCCATCACATCAATGTCCGCGTGGTGGCCGCGACCCATCGCGATCTGACCCAGATGGTCGCATGCAATGAATTCCGCAGCGATCTGTACTATCGCTTGAACGTATTTCCGGTACTGGTTCCACCACTGCGGGAAAGACGACAGGATATACGTGAATTGGTCGTGCACTTTGTTGCGATATTCGCCCGGCGCATGGGGAAACGCATTGAACAGATACCCCAGACAACCATGAATGCATTTATCGCATACTCTTGGCCGGGAAACGTGCGCGAACTGCAAAACCTCATTGAACGGGCCGTGATCCGGTCAGACGATGGAGTGCTGCCCAATCCGCTGCCTCCGTCGAGGATGAACACAACGCTCCGCATCGCCGCGCAACCCACGCTGCGGGACCACGAAGCAGCTCTGATTTTGCAGACCATCAAGGCTGCGGGAGGAATGATCGGAGGACCGCACGGCGCTGCCGCCCGACTTGGCCTTAAACGTACAACACTACTTTCCAAGATGAAGAAGCTCGGCATCTACCGGGATCAAAAGTTCATCAGGGAACTCAATGAACGATCTGAATTAACCCTTTGAAGCCTGTCGAATGGTATTTATAGATTTTCGAAGCGTGCGTTTGAATATTTTCGATCCGGCCCGCGTTCATGGGAATTGTGGGAATGCATGGCGCGCAGGAAGAGCCGCAATACAAAAACAGTTGAAGTCCTAGCGCAGATTGACGCGCTTCCTGGAGCGGCTTGAAATTTGGCACCTCTCAAGTACTTGGGGTATCGTTCAAAGGTCGAAGGGACCCCCAGGTGGAGCTCAACAAGACACAGTTGATCGAGTCGGTGTTCGCCGGTGACGGCGAGATGGCCGCACTCATGCGAGCGTTCGACTGGTCGACTACGCCACTGGGTCCAGTGGAGCAGTGGCCGCAAGCTCTGCGAATCTGCGTGCAGATCGTGCTGGGCTCCGGCTATCCGATGTCTATCTGCTGGGGTCCGCACTACGTGATGTTGTACAACGAC
>DATIYR010000009.1:0-9408 GCA_035517535.1 Terriglobales bacterium | reverse complement strand
GCCGAATAGCCCGTGGCGACGTCCGACTATACGAGTTTGCTCCTCCGGACAAGAAGCGGCCGGTCGTCGTTCTTACCCGCAACAGCGCTATCGGATACCTGTCGAATGTCACGGTTGCCCCAATCACTTCCACAATTCGGGGCGTACCCTCCGAGGTGGTCTTGGACGTAGAAGATGGCATGAAATCGGCATGTGCAATCAACCTTCACAATGCGGTGACGGTTGCGAAGGAGCGCCTTGGGCGGAGGGTCGCGCAGCTGAGTTCCATGCGAATGGCGGAGATTTGCGGCGCATTGCGTTTTTCTTTGGGATGCGATCAACCCTGAGTGCGAACAGGGCGACGACCGAACAGGACTTGGATGGTCAGCAGCAGCGTCATCAGCGAAATCGTTCCCAGTGAGATCGCGCAATACAGGCACCACACTCCCAGCACGCTCTGCTCAATGTGTGCCAGATACAGCGAAAACGCGAGCGCGGGCACGGCAAAGATCAGCATCGATCGATAGAAGCGCCGCCAGGCAAACAGCCCAAGAACGAAGTAACCCACGATCCCGATCACGGCAACCGGCAGACCATGGGCCGAACCTTGAGGAATTACCGCGTACGGGCTGTGGTTCACGATGCCGCAATCCCAGCGGTCGTTGATGTCGCAGGGCGATTCGCCGTAGGGGCGATATTTTTCGCGCAGCGCCAGCAACGCCGCAACAATGCCGAGAATAGATAGCGCAAGCAAAATGTATTTCATCGTATAAATAGGAGATTATCAGATTCAAAATCGCTCACGATCCGTCCCGGGAAATCTCTGCACCTCAATCTCGATCGTCAGAAGTAGCTCAGCCATGCTGCGGGATTGCGCTGTTTTACTCCCGCCCACCAACGGCACGCCGGAAATAAAGCAAGCACAACCGCAGCCCAAATCAGGTACACGATTGGCAAAGAGAATCCCCATCCAGGCGGCGGAGTGATTGGGAACCGCGCGGGCGTCGGCGATTCAAACATCCAGTGCACGTGGCCGTAGCGTGCAAAGCAGACGGCGACTGCGAGCAGATGAATCAGCGGAATATGCAACAAAAAATAAAACATCGGCACTTTGCCGAAGATGACCGCCGGGCGCAGAAAGCGCGGCGTGCCGCCATCGACCGCCCAGAGCAGAAGCAGTGCCGGCCCAAGCGTCATCAGAAGAAACAAAAGCGACGGTGGATATTTGATTGTGTTGATAAACGAAAGCGCGGTGAATACCGCGGATTTCTGCGCCTGCCAATGCAGGGGATCACCGTAGACGTTGCTCCAGCGGAGAATCACAAAAATGGCCGAGAGAGCCAAACCCGCCCGCAAGAGAAATTTTCGACGCCGCTCGGGCGCCCAGGCGTAGACCTGACCGAGGCCGTACCCCACAGCTGTTACGCCGATCCACGGAATCAGCGGATAGGCGACGAACACCGAATGTTGCGGCCATTGCAGGATGAAATTCGGCGAGTGCAGAACTGACCAAACCGGATTGGCCGACTGAATTCGATCCAGCAAGTTATGGCCCGCAATCAGAATCAAGCCGAACCCACTAACCACCGACACCGGCAAATGAACCAGCGCCGAAAGCACGATCATCGCCCAACCGAGTGCCCAAAGAACATTCAGGATCGTAAGGTGGTAATCGAAGTTGAACTGAAACCCCAGGCATCGGAACAGGGTCAGCTCGAGAAAAATGAGCCACAACCCTCGAGTGAACAAAAACCGAGACAGCTCCCGTTTCGATTTTTTCCGCAGCGACAAATAAGCGCCGGTTCCGGTGAGCAGGAAGAAAACTGGAGCACAAAAATGGGTCACCCAGCGGGTGAAAAATAGCGGGATGGTCGTCTGCACAAGATCGGTGGGGCTGATTGAGCTATTGCCCAAAAAATCGCGAGTATGATCGAGCGCCATCAAAATCATGATCACGCCGCGCAGGATATCGATCGATTCGAGGCGCACGCGCCGGCTGGGAGCGCTCGGCGATTGTCCCGAAACAAGATTTTCCCTGCCCACCGCTATGGCGCTGGTTGCTTCCATTGCCGCTCTCTAATCACTCGCCGTACGATGTGCCCTATTATTTCACTTCGCAGCAGATGCCGGCGCATGTCCTGTTACCGTGATGTTTTCTAGCCACGCGCCATCATCCTGAACGACCAAGTCGCCAGTAATTGCGTCCCCGGGATGCAGTTGGTCGAGCTCGCTCTCTGGTTTAACGCGATACGGCATGGTCATCGCTTCCATGAAGCCGGGAATGGCTTCGCTATCGATGTTGACCATTTTGCTCTGCTGGTCGATGGAGACGACCTTGCCCCTGAGCTGGTAGTGCTTGGCAGGAGTAGCCTGCGGCGAGATCTTTACTGTCGGCTGGGAGCCCTGATTGCAAGCGGTGCCCATCATTAAGATCAATAAACAGATCAGCAGTGTCGCCGTTTGATTGGAATTCTTCATCATTTCCTGATCCTGCTTGTCGGACAGGAGTGTCCGACCCACACGCGCATTTCTGATCTCAGTAATGAAACCGGTACCGGAATTCGGCGTAAATTTGCCGCGGATCGTCCCAGTGAAACCCACCGAAGGTCTGGCTGTTATCGATCTGCACTCGACGGTTTGCCACATTCAGCGCGGTCGCCGAAATAGTGTATTTCTCGCCGAATGTCTTACCGATGGATAAGTCGACGCTAAAGTGCGGCGGCAAATAATCTCCCGGGTATTGCACGCCCGGCAAACCGTTCGTGAACCCGGACCCGTAGTACACATTGGTTGCGGCATAAGCGTGCCACGGCAGGCTGCCATTAAATCCTACGTTCAGCGTGTTTCGCTGGTCGTGATCAACCGGCGAATATCCCGGCGCGATGTCGAGTCCACACGCCGCGGTCACAGGCAAAGGGCAGATCAAGCCTCCCGTGATCGGCGAAGTCGCTTGCGCGATCTGATTGGCGTATGAAAGATGAAATTGCCCGTGATGCCACACGCTGGGAGATCGCAGGGTAAGCTCCCAGCCCTGAATGAGCGCTCTTTGCCACGTGATCGGCCAGAAGAGATTCGACTCACCAATGTTGTTGTGGTCGAGCCAATTACTCGCGTCGGTTTGGTAATTATCGGCGCTGAGCGTCCAGTTGCGGTAGGGAATGGTCACGCCAAATTGCCATTCGATGTCGCGCTCGCCCCGCAGAGGAGAAAAAGTGAAGCTCTGGCTGGTGGCCAGGTCAAGCAGCGCTCCGGTTGCGGTTGCGAGCGGCGGCGCCTGGTAGTAGTAACCATAAAATCCGCGGAAGACCCAGTTCAGGTGCGGCACTGTCAGTGCAACCCCGAAGCGGGGATCGGTTGCGCTTTCAGAAATCGATGCGTCAAATTGCGTTTGCCGCAGCCCAGCGATTAACGTCAGCCAGGGCGTGAGCTTCAGCTTATCGTTCAGAAACAATGCAGCCACCCCTCCATTCACTCCAATTGAGGATGGAGGGAAATTTTGACTGCCGTCAGTAAAGACGTTGTCGAAGTAGTTGTACTGGTGCTGCGCGAAGCCATACACTCCGGCCTGGAAATCATTTTTCCAGAAGCGCGAATTCAGCGTCGCCTGCATTCCTCCATAATTGGCCTTTTGATCAACTGTTGAAATGACCGGAAAATCGTTCGGCCCACCCTGATAGTTAGCGGCGTTGTAGTGGTAGAAGGGGGAAACCGTAAGCAGCGTATTCGGGTCAAAGGTGTGCACCCATGAGAAGGTTACGTAGCCGTCGGGTTCGCTCTCGCTGTCGCGCAATGCGTAGCTGGGGAATATCGAGTTGGTGATGGAATTAGGATCGGGATCGATTGGGACCTGGTAATAATCGCGGCGCAGCGAAGCAACCACCCGATATTGGTTCTTGGGATCAGGATTAAAAATCAACGAAGTGAATCCCCCGTAACCGTTCTCGGCGTCATGAACGACTTGGGGAATTGGCGTCTCGAGACCGTAGTTGCTTCGATTGCCGTTCAAACTGGCGTAATAAGCGAACCGCTGGGTGTGTCCTCCGCAACTGAGTTGGTCGTTGGTTTGGTAGAAATTTCCCACGCTGATCATGAGGTCGCATTCCCGGTCGCTTTCAAAACCGGTCCTCGGCGCGATATTGAAAATCCCATAAGTCCGGTCGCCGTAATCGGCTTCGTAGCTGCCGCTCTGCACCTCCAAATAATCGATGTCCTTGGGGTCGATCTGCGGCCCCAAGTTCGAAGCGATATTGGTGTTGGGTATGGGGACGCCATCGATCAGCCACTCAACCTGGTGCCCGCCTCTCATGTGAAGCATGTCATGGACCATATAAGCGGCGGGAACGTAATCGGTGATCATGGCCATGCTGTTGGTGCGGTCGGCCCCTGGGGTATGCGCAATCTCGCTGCGATCAACCAGAGTCGTGGGCGTTACGGTATCGGTGGGCGCGACTGCGGCCGAACCGGAAACGTTGACCGACTCCTTCGCGCCCGCGACTCGCAAAGCAAGGTGAACCACTGGCGTGGTACCAGACTCCACGACTACTTTCTGCGATTGCTGGGCGAACCCCGGGGCCGCAACAACCACCGTGTAATCGCCGATGGGAACCGGGTTGAAGGTGAATTCTCCATCGTCGTTCGTATTGGTGGAGTGGGCCCAATCCGAAGAATTGGAACGCAGCATCACCATGGCTCCGTGCAATGGCCGGTGTTGCGGGTCGTGGACGATGCCGCGCACGGAACCGAAAATCGTGGCAAACGCGTTGGCTGAAATCAATGCGAAGAAGGCGAGCAGCGGGAACAATCTTGCGTTCATGAACTCTCTCCATTGCCAATGAAGTTTTCGGGAACAGCCGCAACCCGCTGTGCGCATCGCATGCGAGGGCGAAACAGGAACTGAACATCGCACTTGCGAACGCCTTCAGGAGTTGGACTGGGTTTTAGGAGAAGAGTGAAGCGGGAGGACCGCGGGTGGTGAGATCGACGACCGCAACTCTGGAGTCGATGTAGAAAACTTTGCCAAGGACAAAGCCGGCCGGCGCAGGCGAACTTACGTCAAACTTTAATGTGCCGAAACCAGTGAATGCCGATATTGGCAGCGGTGTGGCATAAGGACAGCAAGTTCGCGCGGCATGAAAGCCGGCTTCGTTTGAAGTTTCCTGACAATGGTGCATGCCGTTGCGACGGCAGCAGGCCGGCACAGAGAACTGTTCAGATGCGACAAGCAGAGGCGAAAAAAATCCGGCGTAGATTGCCGCGAGCGCGAGATGTGCCGCAAGCCGCCGCATGAGTAAAGATGATCTCAGCATGGTAGCAGGTTTCGAGCGCGGAAATCACGCGGCGCAGCCGCCATTCTTCGTAACCCAGTGTCGGACAAGAGTGTCCGACCCACACGGTACTTGCCAAAGTCTGAACCCTGACGCCTGAAGCCCGCCATCCTGAGTTGAGCCTCAATTCTCTGTACGGTAGCTCAGTTTGAACCCATCTCACCGGCGTCATTCCGAAGCCCCGCGTTCTCACCAGCGGGGCGAGGAATCTTGCGTGAACACAACTTGCTGCAGCGCGCGAGATCCTTCGCTCCGCGTGGAAAGCGGTTTTGCTCAGATTTCATAGTAAGGATGACGCATCTGCGAGCCACACGGCCGCCGCTGACTTGTCGGGCAAGAGTGTCCGACCCACACGGTACTTGCCAAAGTCTAAAGCCTGACGCCTCCCATCCTGAGTTGAGCCTTCTTTATTCCGCGTGGTAGATTTTCAGCTTCGTTAATAAGGAGTTAAACGTGAAAGTCTACGCAGGAGAAAACGTCAGGAATGTTGCGTTAGTCGGCCACGGGCACGCCGGGAAAACTTCGCTGGTTTCGGCGATGCTGTACACGGCCGGCGCATCTCAGCGGCTGGGGCGCGTGGACGACGGCAGCGCCCCCACCGATTACGACGACGAAGAAATCGCGCGCAAGATGTCGATTGCCACCAGCCTGGCCTACGCCGAGTGGGGACAAACCAAAATCAATTTTCTTGATACTCCCGGCTTCAACATGTTCGTCCACGAAACCAAGATGGTGCTGCCGGTGGTCGATGCGGCGCTGGTCGTAGTGGACGGCGTCGCCGGCGTAGAAGTGGTCACCCAGCGCGTGTGGAATTATTGCGAGGAGTACAACACGCCGCGAGTAATTATCGCCAGCCGCATGGACCGTGAGCGGGCTGATGCTGATCGAGTGCTGGGATCGCTGACCAATGCATTCGGGCGTAACGTGATTCCTCTTGAATTGCCCATCGGGAAAGAAAAGAGCTTGTCGGGCGTGGTCGATCTTGTGAGCATGAAGGCGTACACCTACGAGCTCGGCGGAAATGGCAAGGGCAAAGAGGGCGAAATTCCCGCCAATATGAAAGACGCTGCCCAGGCGGCGCACGAAAAGCTGGTCGAACTGGTTGCCGAAGGCGACGACGCGCTGATGGAAAAATTCTTCGACGCGGGCACACTTTCCGAAGAAGACCTGGTTCCGGCGTTGCACAACGCCATCCGCGAAGACCGAATTTTCCCGGTGCTGTTTGCCTCTGGCTTGGGCAACGTGAGCACCGATAGATTGATGGACTTCATTGTCGAATTCACACCTGCGGCGACTGAGCATGATTCGATTCGCGGCGAAGTCACTTCCGGCAACGGCGAGCCGCCTTCGCGCAAAGAGTCAGATACAGAACCAACATCTTTATATGTTTTCAAAACCGTCTCCGATCCCTTTGCCGGCCGCATTTCGTACTTCAAAGTTTTTTCTGGTGTTTTGAAGAACGACGCGTCGCTGGTGAATTTTGCGCGCAACTCGCAGGAGAAGCTTTCGCATATCTCCGTGATGCAGGGAAAAACCGCGGTTCCGGTGAATGAGCTGCACGCCGGCGATATCGGGGCAGTTGCAAAACTAAAAGACACGCTGACCGGCGACACGCTCGGCGATAAATCTGCTCCCATTCAGTATCCGCATGTGAAGTTGCCGGAGCCTGCGATCACGTTTGCCATCGAACCGAAGACGCGCGCCGACGAAGACAAGCTCGGCGTTGGCATCCACAAGCTGATGGAAGAGGATGCGATGCTGCGCTTCTTCCGCGATCCGCAGACGAAGGAATTCCTGATCGCCGGCACCGGGCAGCAACACATTGAAGTGATCGTTTCGAAGATGAAGAAGCGCTACCACACGGAAGTGAATTTGAAAGCGCCGAAGGTGCCGTATCGCGAGACGATTCGCGGGCGCGCCGACGTGCAGGGCCGCCACAAGAAACAGACTGGCGGGCACGGGCAATACGGCGACTGCAAAATTAAAATGGAGCCACTGCCGCGCGGAAGTGAATTCGAATTTGTGAACGACATTTTCGGCGGCGCAATCCCGAAAAACTATATTCCTGCCGTTGAAAAAGGAATCAAAGACGCCGCCGCGCGCGGCTATCTTGCCGGATATCCCGTGGTCGATTTCAAAGTCGTGCTCTACGACGGGTCTTATCACGATGTTGATTCAAACGATCTTTCATTCCAGATGGCTGGCCGCATCGCATTCAAAAAAGCCATGGAGCAAGCCAAACCCACGCTGCTCGAGCCGATCATGCAAGTCGAGATTACCGTGCCGGACGAATTTGCCGGCTCGATCATGGGCGACCTGAACTCGCGTCGCGGCCGCATCCAGGGCATGGACAACAAAGGCGGTAACACCATCGTGAAATCCGAGGTGCCGATGGCCGAAATGCTCACCTACGGCGCCGACCTGACGTCAATGACCCAGGGCCGCGGCAGCTTCAATATGGAAATGCACCACTATGATGTCGTCCCCGGCCAGCTGCAGGAAAAAATCATCGAGAAGGCGAAGGCAGCGAGAGGCGAGGTGACGGAAGAGGAGGAATAGAACGGCTAGATCGCGCAGAGCTCCAGATCAGTTAGTGAGAAGTCTCTCCCTTTTGCCAGGACCGGTTCACCTGACCATTTCGCCAGTGCATATGTGAAGCAGTCCCCGTAATTTAGGGCCGCGGGATTTCGGCCCTTTCCGAATCTGCGCCAGGCGGAACGGGCAATCTCGACTTGCTCAGCATCAACCGGAACAACTTCCAGATTTGCTCGGACCACGAAAAGATCGAACTCGCGTCCAGCAGATTCACCGCGTTTGGATTCGAGCACAATTCCGCTTTCGAGCACGCTGCCGGCCGAAATCAGACGCCGGCCAGATTGAAGGATCGCGGCCAGGAAATCCTTTCGTTCAGGTTCTCCGAGAAAAATTGCGAGCACGGCTGAAGTGTCGATAACCATCAGCGAGGCAGCCCATGCTCGTCGTATCCGAGAATCTCATCGGCGGAACGGCTGTCGATGGTCGGCATCGCGTCCACGCGTTCCAGGATGTCTTCGATTTGCCGGGATAAAACGCGGCTGCGGCGGCGCGCCTTTAATCTCTCCCAGCGCTCCTCCAGGGATTTCTGGATGGCCTCGGTAATGGACTCGCCCGTCTCGTTGGCAACTTGGCGCGCTAGGCGTTCGGTAAGTTCGTTCTTTATGCTCAACGGCACAAAGACAATTATAGCACACTATACATATGTATATAAGTATTCAAAAAAGGTTAAACAGCACATAACAAAGGGACAAATTGACCTATATTTGAAATCCAGGCTCGGGGCAAGCAACTCATTTTTCCATCCCCTTGAAAAATAGCAATGTGATATCATATTTCTAGTATTATGGAAATAAAGAAGGAAAGCACAGCGCTGATCAGCGTTTACGCCGACATGTTCTCCGCCATGGGAGCCGAGCCGCGACTGAGAATCATGCGGCTGCTGTTATCCGCGCACCCGGACGGAATGGTGGTGAATGAGATCCAGTCGGAGTTGGGCATTCCGAACTCGACGCTATCTCATCATCTTGACAAGCTGCGCAATGAAGAACTGATCACGGTCCAGCGCGAGAGCACGTTCCTGCGCTATCGGGCGAACACGGAAACCCTCCGCGAGCTGTTGCAATTTTTGTATGCCGAGTGCTGCACGCGAAACCGGGCCGTGAAGCCGCAGGAAATTGTGCAGATCTGCGGGTAGCCCGCGCGCAGAAGAATTCGACACGAGCGGCGGAATGGAGATGATATGGAGCACGAGAACGTCAAAGAAGTCGTGAGAGAAAAATATGGCGAGGCTGCATTGCGTGTTCGAACCGGCGGCAGCGCGTGCTGTGGCGCAACTGCGGCGAGTGCGGCGTGCTGCGATCCGATCACTTCGAACTTATATGACGCCTCGCAAAAGGGAACTCTGCCGGAAGAAGCCATGCTCGCTTCACTCGGGTGCGGCAATCCGACGGCACTGGCCCAACTGAATCCAGGTGAGACAGTTCTCGATCTCGGTTCCGGTGGCGGAATTGACGTTCTGCTTTCGGCGCAGCGAGTCGGGCCGACGGGTAAAGCTTACGGCCTCGACATG
>DATIYR010000008.1:0-5576 GCA_035517535.1 Terriglobales bacterium | reverse complement strand
GGCAGGAAGCGCTTCAACCCGGTCTTGGTGCGGATTTCGGATTTCAATTTCGCGTGAGTAAACATGAGCTTCTTCGCCGGAATTCCCGCTAGGGCATCGAGCATCGGCTTGGCGAAAAGCTCGAATGTCACCATTGTCGAGATTGGATTACCGGGAAGGCCAAAAAAATATTTGTGATCATCCTTTTCTGTGTGGGGCGGGCGCCCTCGCCCGCCTGAGGACTCAGCTCCAAGCTCTACTCTCCCGAACACCACCGGTTTCCCCGGCTGAATTTGCGCTCCGGTGAAAAAGAATTCGGCTTTCAGTTCGGCCAGAACCTGTTCGACCAAATCATATTTCCCCATAGAAACTCCGCCAGTGACCAGGAGCAAATCGCAGTCCAGCCCCTCCATCAGCAGCTCGCGGAGACGCGAAGGCTCGTCCGGTGCGATTGGCAGCATCACCGGATCGCCGCCATCAGCCTTGATCTGCGCCGCAAGCGAATAGCTGTTCGAGTTGCGAATCTGATTGGGCCCGGGAGGAACATCGATGTCCACCACTTCATCGCCAGTCGAGAGCACCGCGACCCGCGGCTTCGCATAGACCAGCACGCGTGAGCGTCCGACCGATGCGGCAATCGCAACTTCGGCGTAGCCGACCCGGACGCCCGGAAACAGGAGTTTCTCGCCGCGCTTGGCCTCCGCGCCGGCGGGCACAATGTTATCGCCCGCGGAAACACGCCGCGTTATTTCTACGCGATTACCCGCACGCGAAGTGTGCTCGATCATCACAACTGCATCCGCTCCGCTCGGCACCGGCGCTCCCGTCATTATCGCGATGGCTTGCCCGGACCCGATCGCCGTCGTCGGCGATGAATCCCCCGCCCTTATCTCGCCTGTGATTTCAAGCTCTGCTGGAGTTTTCCCAACATCCGCCGCCCGAAGCGCATAACCGTCGCGTGTCGCCCGCGGGAACGGCGGAAAATCGCGGTCGGCATGAATGGGTTCGGCGAGCACGCGGCCGAGCGCGTCCAACAAGCCGAGCAATTCCCTTCCCTTCGGCCGCTGGCGAGCGGCATGTTCCTCGACGGCGGCACGCGCCTCCTCAAAGCTCAAGAGAGTTGATTGTTCCGGCAAGGCTGCCATGTCGGAATCATAAGTGGGACGCTCAGGAAAAGCGACGGCGGGCAAATATTACGACTTTGCAAATACAGACTAATTTTCGAGCACTACAGTGTTCGATTGCGAACAGATACAGATTTTGCCGAGACACATTTTGCATCCAATCGGTTTTGTGAACTGGCCGAGCTGCTCTGTCTCTCAGGTGATCTGACCCATGCCCCAGCAGCCGCGAGTATTGTTCGTCGACGATGAAGAGAGCATTCGGGCAACTTTGCCTCTCATGCTGCAGGCCTACGGCTTCGACGTAGTTTCCGCCGGGACGGTACCCGAAGCGCTTCGCCTCGTCTCTCAGGAAAAGTTTGACGTGCTCATCGCCGACCTCAACGTCGGTAGTCCAGGCGATGGATTCACAGTGGTCAGCGCCATGCGGCGGACCCAGCCGAAAGCCGTGAATTTCATCCTCACCGGCTATCCAGCATTCGAAACCGCACTCGAAGCCATCCGCCAACAGGTTGACGATTACCTCACCAAGCCGACCGAAATCGAGTCTCTCGTAGCTGTAATCAAGCAAAAGCTGACCGACAGGAAACCTGTCCAGGGAATTCAACCGAGACGGCTGCCGGACATCATCGAGAAACACTGCCACTGGATCGCTGAACGTTGGCTGCAAGAGGTGAAGAAGGACCCGGAGATCAGCACCATTGAATTGCCGGATTCAGAGCGCATTGACCACATTCCTCGCATACTTGAGGAAGCATTGGAGAGAGTACGGGGACGGGAGATCACGCCCCAGGACACGGACGCCGCGGCGTTGCATGGCAGGGTTCGCCGGCAGCAAGGCTACTCTGCGCCGCTGGTTGTGCGCGAGGCGAAGTTGCTGCTGCGAGTTTTAGCGGATTGCGTACAGCAAAATCTGTTGGCGATCCAGGTCAGCAATCTGATTCCGGACATGGTCAAAGTTTGGGAAATCATCGAAACCGAACTGGAAATTTCAATCCGTGCTTTTCTGGAAGAAAACCAAACCCAATCAGATCAAGAGTCGTCGTTATCGCACACGAAGCGCGGGCGCAGGAAAGCCGGATAGTCGAACGCCGGAAAGTTGCGCGCGATGGAATTAATAAAAAAGTTATAAAAATTCGCGAGCAGGCGTTGGAGCAGAAAGTCAATGAGACACATCTACGGGATTGCCCATAGCGTTCTACGGAATGTCCGGTATCGAACAAAACGCTTCGAACGCCGAAACTATCACATAACGCGCCGCCATTCCGTCTGGCAAACGAACCTGGGGAGTCTGCGTCAAAACGTCGGCGAAATCCATACCGGGGGGAAAGAACATAAAACCCACAGTAAGGAGTCGCTCTGATGCTGCGACAGTTCGATTATCGAATGCTTATTGTCGACGACGAC
Source organism: Terriglobales bacterium (assembly GCA_035517535.1). Classification (GTDB taxonomy): domain Bacteria; phylum Acidobacteriota; class Terriglobia; order Terriglobales; family Acidobacteriaceae; genus Gp1-AA145. The sequence goes on along the minus strand of DATIYR010000008.1, from coordinate 3,069 downwards.
GCGGTGTTTTGCGAGGTTGCTGACGAGCTTTTCAGCACCCTCGGCTACACCGTTCGTTGTGCGGAAGATGGCTTTGAAGCACTAGCCATGATGAAGCAGGCGCTGCCTGACATCATCATTTGCGATCTCAACTTGCCCAAAATGTCAGGGTTTGAATTGCTCTCGATTATCCGGCGCAGGTTTCCGCAAATTCCAGTGATCGCCATGAGTGGCGCATACACAGGTAAAGATTTGCCCATGGGGGTTATCGCCGATGCCTATCTGGAGAAGGGCGGTCGCCATTCGCCGGAGGAGCTGGTCGCACAGATTCGGCGGCTTCTCGAAAGGGCGCCATTGCGGGCCAGCGCTGTCAAATCCCCCGTTGCACCGGTTTGGATACCGCTGAACGGGAAACAGTATTTCGTTCTTACCTGCACAGATTGCTTGCGTTCATTCTCGCTGCCGACGCCGACAGATATCGACTCCAAGCTGGAGCGCAAAGCGTGCTGCGAATTCTGTAATACCGAAATCACTTACGTGCTGGATGCTCAGACAGTCGGGCAGGCCAGACAAGCAGTCGAATGAGTTTGGACCATGTCTGATGCAAAGGCGTCCTCGGACGGATCGAATGTAATCGGCTATGAGCGGCTGCGTTATGGCCGCTATTATGCCGATTTCCGCCGGGACAAGCGCTTGATGCCGGAGACCTACCATTGCGTGATTCAGCGCGAGGGGTCGGCGGAAATTCTCCGTTGGACGCAGCACCAGTCGCTCGAGGACGCTGTAAGCGTCGCACGGATTGAGATGAAACGCCTTGCGCAGCAGGAGCACACCCATTCGCAGCAATCGCCGCTGCAGCCCACTTAATGCTGCTTCTCGTTCTGCAGATACTTATCCAGCGGAACGTCGAAATACATCAGATCGTTTCCTGAAGAGTCCCGCACGCCGGTGAGATAGAAATGCGCCCCGGCCAGCGGATGGGAGACATCCGCGACGTCGAAGAACAGAAATCCGGCTTGCGAACTTCGCGGCTCAACCGCCCTCGCCCGAAACAGCGCGCTCTCAATTTCATCTCTCTCCTTCGCGTTCACGCCGCCCTTCGCTTTTTTGGTCGGGAACGGGAACGGCGAGCGCGTGGCGGATGCTTCGGGATGCGAAATGCGGCGAAAGATGTCGTCCTCGGTATCGGGGGTCAGTCTGGTGTTGTCCGAAGTGACCAACTCCGGCTGCATGTCCGCAAGCTGGACCGGGCTGTCCGAGTCATTCGTGATGACCAGCAAAACCGGCAGCAGTTCGTATGCGCGATAGTTCACCACGAAGATGTGGTCTTTTTGCGCCGTGTCGTATGGATCAAGCGCGACGGTCACGTTCTCCTTCGGGTGGTGGTCATGGGCCGGGTAGCTGAACGCCGGCTCAGTCTTCGGCATGGAAAATTCTTTGGCCGCCAGGCATAAGAGCGGCACTGCCAGGGTCAACGCGACTCCCGCGCTGAGCCGGATTAAATAGCTCCGTTTCATGTGCTGCAACCTTGGTTGATCAATTGTGCATTATAGGATGCGCAACAAACCCCAGTTTGGTGCCTTGCCCTGAGCTAAGTAGCTGCTCAAAACCATTGCCGCCCGGCCCGGCGCACAGGTTACAATCTGGTAAGAGCTAAACAGGCCAACCCAGGTTTGGAAGTCATTATGTCGAGAGTTCCTCTTGTGTTCGTTCTTGCCGGCGCAATGCTTGCGCCTCCAATTCTCTCTGCCAACACGGTCGTAGAAGAGATCATCGCGCGCGTAAATAACCAGATCATTACCCGCTCCGACTACGAGCGCGAAGAGCAGCAGATGAAAGATGAGGCCCAGCAGCAGGACCCGGCGCGTGCCGAGCAGATCATCTCCGAGCAGCAGAAAGACGTGCTGCGCGGACTGATTGACCGCGAGCTGCTGCTCGAAAAGGCCAAGGACCTGGATATTTCCGCAGAAACAGAACTGGTGAAGCGCCTGGATGACATGCGCAAGCAGATGCACCTCGACAGCATGGAGGACCTGCAGAAGGCGGCAGAAGCGCAAGGTGTCTCCTACGAAGATTTCAAGGAGAACCTGCGCACCGAGATCCTGACGCAGCAGGTGATTCAGCGGGAGGTTGGTTCGCACATCAACATCAGCCCGGAGGAAGAGCGCAAGTTCTACGAAGATCACAAGGCGGAATTTTCACACCCGGAACGAATCCGCCTGAGCGAAATTCTGATTTCAACCGATAAGGCCGGAAACGACCAGCAGAAGCTCGACGCCGACAAGGCGCAAGCCGATGATTTACTGAAGCAGATCAAGGCCGGCGCGGGTTTCGATGCGGTTGCGAAAAAATATTCAGAAGGCCCCGCGGCGGCGCAGGGCGGCGATCTCGGATACTTCGAACGCGGCAAACTGGCCAAGGAACTGGAAGACCTGACCTTTGGCATGAAGAAAGACGATGTTTCCAACGTTATTCGCACCAAGCAGGGTTTTGTGATCTTGAAGGTCACCGAACACCAGCAAGCCGGCGTTCCCTCATTCAACGACATCGAGCCTCGCATTCAGGAAGCTGTGTACATGCAGAAACTTCAGCCGGCCCTGCGTGAGTACCTGAAGAAACTCCGCGAGGACGCCTACATTGATATCAGGACGGGTTACGTTGATACCGGCGCCAGCCCCAATGAGACTAAGCCCATCGTGACCACGGCGGCGAAAGAATCCGGCGCCAAGGTTCTCAAAAAGAAAAAGAAATTCGGGGTCTTTTAGGTTAAGCTTGCGGGAACCGGAATCGCTTGCCGAGGCCGGTGTGTGCGTGTGAAATACCGGGTCTGGTCATGAAAGATTTTTTCCTCTCCGAGTGCGCCCGCTTCGAAAATAAAGTCATCGTTTCGAGCTTCGTCGTCACCTCGAAGCAGGTGAAGCCGAAGAAATCCGGCGAACCCTACCTCGCGCTCACGCTCGCCGACCGCTGCGGGCAAATTGAAGCCAAAATGTGGGACAACGTCGAGGACGCGCTCGACGCCTTCGAGCAGGAAGATTTCCTGAAAGTCAAAGGCCTGCTGAATAAATATAAGAACCGCTTCCAGCTCAC
>DATIYR010000007.1:0-6310 GCA_035517535.1 Terriglobales bacterium | reverse complement strand
GTTTCTTCCTGAAGCTCCCAGCGAGCACGGCTTTTGGGACCGCGAGAACCGGCTGCTGTTTGCAACGGTGGCGGCCTTCAGCGCCGCCGACTTCAGTGTTACCCACATGAACCTGGCAAACGGAGGTCGGGAACTGAATCCTATCGTTCGGCCATTTGCGGGAAACACTGGCACTCTGGCCGCAAATTTCGTAGGGCAAACCGCAGGCGTAGTAGCGATCAGTTATTTTTTACACCGCACCGGACATCATCGCTTGGAACGCATGGCCCCGGCCTTTAATGTGGCCGCATCGGCCTTCGCAGTGTCTTACGGTCTGTCGCATCGGTAGTCCCAACTACATAATCGTTCATCGCGGTCTCTACGGGATCACGACTTGCACCTGGTTTGAATACTTGCTCTCCTGGCCGCTCGAGTTGACGGCTGTCGTGACGTAATAATACGTATTTGAGGCGGCCACAGTACCGTCGCTGTAGTTTGTTGCGGCGTCCAGGGACGAATTAACCTTCGCGTATGGTCCTCCGGATTTGCTCCCCCGATAAACGTTGTAGCCCGTGACGGTCGAGCTGCTGGGGTTCCAGGTAAGGCTGACCGTGTAGGTGGCGGGAGGCGGCGAGCTTGTGCCTACCCCAGTACCCGAAAGCGACTCGGCTGCAGTGCCCGAAGCATTGCTGGCAAAGGCTATGGTTGCCGAGGCTGCGCCGCTGCTCTGCGGCTTAAAGGTCACGGTATACGGAGCAGTTTGACCAGCGGTTAGCGTCTTGGGCAATGAGATTCCAGAAAGCACAAACTCGCCGCTGCTGCTGGCGGCGGAGGAGATCGTCACGCTTGCGCTCACTGCGCTCACAGTTCCGGCTCTGCTTAATGTCGAGCCTACGTTCACGTTTCCGAATGCAACGCTGGTAGGGGAGAGGCGGAGGATGCCCGCTCCTGTTCCTGTGCCGCTTAATGGGATCATGGCCAAAATCGTATTCCCGCTGTTAAATGCCTTAAACGACCCGCTGACCGCGGCTGCGGACTTCGGTGAGAATGCAATTTTAAAGGTATAGCTTTCACTTGGCCCCAAGGTCAACGGCGTGGAGAGACCCTGAATACTAAAACCGGCACCGGCGGTGCTATCGCTTGCGATGCGGAGATTGCCAGATGTTTTGTTGGTCATGGTCACACTTTTTGTCGCAGTATTCCCGTCTTGAACATTGCCAAATGACAGGCTTTGCGGATTGATGACGATCGGGTCAGCCACCGCTGATCCGTTGAGCGAAAGTGACGCCTTCCCGTTTATTGAAACGCTTGCGTTATCGGTGCCGGTCACTGAGGGACTAAAGGTGATCGTCAATTTCACACTCTGACCGGCGGCTAAGGTAAACGGCAGGGCAGAATGCTGCACCGTATAGACCGACAGGCTTGCGGTGATGCTCGAAACCGTCGCCTTGCTCGTGCCGGTGTTTCTTAGGTTGGCGTATGTAGTCTTAACCCGACCGACTGCCAACTGGCCGAAATTAAGCGTTGTCGGACTTATGGCCAAATTTGCGGCGGCAAAGGCCGACCGGGCTAATGGAAAAGTTGAAAGAAACCCACCAACCGATACCAGCAAAACACACCTGTACAGCTTACGGGGGAGGATCATAGCACCCCCAGTTTCATGGGAGCCCGGAAAGCCCGGAAGGTCTCAGTAGTGCACCCGGAGAATCAGAAGGACCTATTCGCTGAAGGGAATTGGGAATGAGAGTGTTCCGGCAGCGTTTTCACGCTGGATCACTACCCGAGCGGATCCCCGCGACGTCGAATCCGCAGAGGCCACATTTTGATATCTAGCGCGGACGGAAAAAAACGCCCCTTTTATGGGACCACAACTTGTACCTGGTTCGAATATGTGCTTTCTTGGCCGTTTGAGTTGACCGCTGTCGTGACGTAATAGTACGTGCTCGATGCCGCCACACTACTGTCGGCGTAAGTTGTTCCTGAGTTCAGAGTGGAGTTCAGTTTTGAGTAAGGACCACCCGAGATACTTCCGCGGTAGACGTTGTAACCTGCGACTGACGAGGTGCTCGCGTCCCAACCAAGGTTGACGGTGTACGTAGCCGGCGGCGGTGGGGCGACCGCGACTCCGGTGCCCGTCAGCGATTCGGAAACTGAATCAGAAGCGTTGCTTACGAAAGCAAGAGCCCCAGATGCTGCACCGCTACTCTGTGGCTTAAAGGTCACGGTGTAGGAAGCACTTTTCCCGGGAGCAATTGTCGCGGGGAACGAAATTCCGGAAAGCGCGAACTCACCGCTGCTGCTCGAGACCGATGTAACCACGACACTTGCGCCGGAAGCGCTGAGTGTTCCCGTCGTGCTCGAAGCGGATCCCACGTTCACGTTTCCAAATGTCGCGCTCGCTGGAGACAGGCTTAGAACACCTGCTGCCGTTCCCGTTCCACTCAGCGAAATCGCGACGAGTGTGCTGTTCTTGGCATTCAACGCCTTGAAAGAGCCGCGGACGGAGGCGGCAGATTGGGGAGAGAATGCGATTGTAAAAGTGTAGCTTTGCCCTGGAGTGAGGGTAAGCGGCACCGTTAATCCTTGCATGCTGAAACTAGCCCCTGTGATGCTATCGCTGGAGATTTTAACGTTCTGACCCTTTTCGTTGGTCACAGTCACCGATAGTGTGGCCGTACTTCCGCTTTGAACACTTCCAAAGGTAAGGGTCTTTGGGTTAGCGACCAACTTCGCCGACTGGCCTTTAGCTGGCTGGGTAAATGCAACATTTAAAAGAAAGACACTAACGAACAGAGAAAAAGCGGACTTCGAGATTCGTTGGGGGAGGGTCATAACATTTGCAGTTTGAAACTCGACGGGTGATCAGGGAAGGTATCGGGGGTGTAGTCACACCGGGCAGTGGGACGACGGGGGAATGCGCAATTTGCGCAATCTCACTCCGGCATTAGGACGGAGGGTCGGGCGAGAACAGTGGACGAACGGCCATGATCAGCAATAGGTCATTCAGACAATCAGGGCAGATTGGCCGTAGTTTTCCCAGATCGGAACAGGGCGCTACCAGAATTGAAGGCGCGAAGACCAAATCAGGAAAGTAATTGTTGGCGCGAAAAGAATTCTCAAAACGGGACGAGTGCGTGCGGGCGCCACCCAATTTCCAGTCCTGTTATTGCGTCGTGCTCGGTGGTGGTTGTTTCAAGCGCAGCAACGGGTCGCCGAACAGAATATAGGTTTTGCGCACGTCTTCATCGCCAATGCCGGACTTCGCGGACAGCACCGCGTCGCCGACTGTGATCAAAGGCTGCGTGAACAGCGTGTGCAGCAGGGCTTGATCCATCTGGAATTGCGGGTCGGGAGCCGTCAGCCCGGAAGAAGCCCAGACCGCAACGGAGCCACCGTTCTGCGAGAGCATCAGGGATTGCGCCACACTCTGCGTGTAGACGTCATGGAAGAATCCGTTCAGGCAATTCATGATCACGAAGAAAGGCAGCTTGTTTCCATTGGTGAGAGATGCGGCGGTTGCATCGTCAAATAAGTCGCTGCCCGACCACTCCTCAACTGAGCCGTGGCCTTCGTAATTCACGAGCAATTGCCCACTATTGATGTCAGAGAGGATGTCTTGCGTGGCAACACCAGAACCCAGAACGCCCGCAAACACATCGTTGACGTTCATGCTGGAGGGCAGCATTTTCTGTAATGAGAGTGATTCCTGGGCGAAGCTGGTGGATGGATCGTCGTAATCGGCGACCATCAACGCCTGGTTGGCCCAGCTCCCCGGCGCGGTGCTCGCATAGGCCAAGGCCTTCGAAACCATAGTCTGCATATCCGCACTCGTGCGACCGGGCAGGCGTCCGGTGGCAATGGTCGGGAATCCGGTGTTGTTGAAATCGGAGAACCAGTCGTCAGAGGCGGTCTTGAGTTCTGAGGTAATTACGATTTTTGTTGGCACGAAATCAAAGAAGCCGAAGCCGAGATAATCCCGCGGATCAACCGAAGCGTCGCCACCGAGCACAAGATAGCGCGGCTTGTGCTTCCAGGCGTTGGTTGCAGTTCGCAGGAAATCCTTTATGGCATAGGGCGTACGCTCGCCAAAATTGAATTCGTCGTAAATCTGGTCGACGGTGATCAGCGCAACCGATTTGCCTTGTGTTTGATGGAACATGGCCAGAGGCTGCACCTGCGGGGTGAAATCAGGATAGGTGAGCAAAACGACTTCAGCACCGGCTTGTGCCCCATGCAAATCAGAAGGTTGATGCAGCGCGAACCCTGCCGGACTCGCCAGTTGGTCATTCGCAAGTGCCAGGAAAGTATGTTCGCCGGATGACGTCCAGGAAACCGTAGTTGAGAGCGCATATTGCCCGTTGCTCTTTTGGGTTTCAAGGTTCACAAACAAGGGGCGCGCGGGATCGGTGACGTCGATCAGGCGCGTGGGCGGATTCACAAAACCGTTGACGGTTACGTTTTCTCCATCCGCAGCAGTGAACTTCAGGAGATCGGAGTCCGCGGTCATCGTATGCGGGAAGCTCACGTCAATGTAATCGACTAAGCTCAGATCGTTTTCGCCGAGTTGCGCCATGAAGCTGATGGTGTTTGCGCCGTTGTTGAGGATTCCAGCCGGAATGACGAAACTTGCTTTCCCGATGTCTTGTCCTTCAAAGTTCACTTCGCCGAGGGTGGCGCCGTTCAACATTACCGTGACATCGTGCTGCTGGTTGTCCGTAACGCCCTGTAAGGCAACTTCGATTGAGCCCTGCCCAGCTGCGATGTTTAAGACATTCAAACTCAACTCGGCAGGGGTTGGCGAAATCAGCGGCCCGAAAAAGTTATCAGTATTTTCGCTGAGCAGTGCGGCGAAGTAAGTTGTGCGCGGCTTCAATTCAACCGTTTGTATGAAACTCTGCTCCTGCGGACCGGCGCTGCCCGTTGCCGGAGCATCATTGATTCGTAATCCTGGTTGATTGCTTGCCATCAGCCAGTACACACGCTCTCCGCTGTACGGTGTATCGATGGCTGTTCCGTAAAATTCGATGGCAGATTGCGTGCCGAATTCTGCTCCCGACCCTGTTACGCGAATTGGCTGCTCGACTCCTTCGGCGTACAAGTGCAACGAACTCGCTTGAATGTGAGGCCTCAGCCCTGCCGCAACTAGTTGCGGCTGCGTGATTCGATACCAGCCTTCATGATCGACAAAAATCTTCACTGCCGGCTGCGCCGCCAGTTGGAAGCCGGTCTCCCGAAGATTGGATGTGAGGAGTGGCTGCGCTACGAATTCGCGGACGTGACTCTCGGCGCCATTATTGGGAACGATGGCCGAAACGCTGGCTCGACCAATATCCTGAATTGTCATCGCGCGAGCGACCGGTTTGGTGGTTTGAGCCAAAGCTTCAGCACCGATTTGCCCCTGCGCCGATATCGGCCCATGCATGGTTCGGGTACCATTCAGGTCCACATCCTCGAGCCAATAGAGCGCGCCGGGAGTTGGCGATCGATCGATCCACGCATAGCTTTTTGCGCCGTGTTGCTCCAGAGCCCTGCGCATCAGCAAAGCCGACCCCGCGATCAGTGATGGGTTCAGCTTCACTCTTTCGCCGCCGGCTTCGCGATAGACGTTGAATCCTAAGTTGCGCACTTCGCCGCCGCTGCGCCATGAGATCAAAGCTCCGCCCGCATTCTTCACCGCGGCGAATGAATTCAACTTGACCGCAGTAGGACCCTCAATCGGTATTGATGCCGTTGCCGTATTGTTCAGCGGGTTCGGATCGGGGGTCGTGGAATCGACAATGGCCGTATTCACTGCTTCGGAATAAGCGGTATTCGCCGTAGTCGTGACGGTGATGGTTGCACTGGAGTTAGCGTTGATCGAAGTAAAGGTGCATGTAAGCACGCCGGCGCTCGGTACGGGACAACTCCCGCCGTTACCTCCGGAAATCGCGGCTGAACTATAAGTGACCTGGGTTGGAATTGTATCGGTTACGGTAATTCCAGTTGCCGCCGAGGTCGTACTGTTATTTGTGACCGTAATTGTGTAGGTCAGAGTATTACCGACAATCACGGGATTAGGCGCGCCGGTTTTGGTGATAGAAACATCGGTGCAAACTGATGCAGAGTGCGGCCCCGGACTGGAAGTCAGGGTGATGCCGCTCGAAGTGATTCCGGTATTGCCTGCGGTCGCGCCGTAGAACACATTCGCGGTGTTCAGCGTAATGCCCGGCGCGCCGCCAGTTACGGCAGCGGTCATGGTTGCGCCTGTGCCGGTGTAAACCAGCACTCCGCCACCACCACCGCCTCCTGGGCCGTGACGATTGGCGTTGTTGTAAGCGCCGCCATCCCATGC
>DATIYR010000006.1:0-2752 GCA_035517535.1 Terriglobales bacterium | reverse complement strand
GCCGGCTATCGCAAATACTTAGCACACCGATGGGGGCAGATATACGCGAAAACCCCAGGCGTAATTCGGCATCTGACTGAGTTAGGTCTCGAAAGCATCCCGAGTTTTCGCGGAACCAGGCTGCAAGGTCCAGTACGGCTTGCAAAAAAAATGCTGCGTTCGGCGGCGCTGCCTGCGCGAGAGCAGTTCATCCGCAATTGCACTTATTTGAATTTTGCGCAGAGGTCGAATCTCTATTCGAGCGATTTCGCGAACGAGATCACGGGAAACGCCGATTCCGCGCACGAAGCCGCGTTCCGCAAGATAAGTCACGCCGATTTTCTCAACCAGATGCTTTATCTGGATACGAAAATCTTCATGACCAGCCTGAACCTCACCTACAACGACAAGATGAGCATGGCATGTTCGGTCGAGGTCCGCGTGCCATTTCTCGACCGTGAGCTGGTTGAATTCGTCGCCTGGAATGTGCCGCCGCAACTGAAGCTCAAAGGCTCGATCTTCCCGACCACGAAGCATATTTTTCGTAAAGGGATGCAGGGATTGGTCCCCACCGAGGTGCTGCGACAACCGAAAGCGGGCTTCGCCGCCCCAACTGCCTATTGGCTGGCGAACGATCTGAAAGAAATGACAGACGATTTGTTGGCCGATTCGCGGACGATCAGCCGCGGATGGTTTCGTCCTGAAGCCGTTCGGAAACTTGTCCGTGAACATCGCACCGGCAAAGCCGATTGGTCGATGCAGCTTTGGCAGTTGCTGACCTTGGAGTTGTGGATGCAGAACTTTCTGGATTCCAGAACCCACTGCACCACGAATGTGCAAGCACAGGCGGCAATTGCATGAAGCAAATTGTGCAAAGCGCCCGGACTGGAAAAATCGCAGTTGCTGAAGTTCCGGCTCCGCGTGTGAAACCCGGGCGCGTCCTGGTGAAGATTGCAGCCTCGATTGTCTCTGCCGGGACCGAGCGGGCTGCGGCGGAGTTCGCATCAAAAACACTCATTGGCAAGGCCCGCTCTCGCCCTGATCTTGTTAGAGAAGTTCTCAACAAAGTTCGGCGAGATGGAATTCTCTCAGCGGTCTCTGCCGTCCACAGCCGGCTCGACCAGCCTATCGCGCTTGGCTACAGCAGCGCTGGAACTGTGATCGAAGTGGGTGCTGGAATTGAGGACCTCAAGCCCGGAGACCGCGTTGCCTGCGCGGGCGCTGGATTCGCAGCTCACGCCGAATTCGCCTGCGTTCCCCGTATGCTCGTCGCGCGAACCCCCTCCGCAGATATCGACTTCGACAGCGCCGCCTTCGCCACACTCGGAGCTGTCGCGCTGCACGCAGTGCGCACCGCAGAAGCAAAATTGGGCGAAGTCGTTGCCATTATCGGACTCGGTTTGCTCGGCCAGTTGACGGTTCAAATCCTTCGCGCGGCCGGTTGCGTCGTGATTGGGATTGATCCCGTGCCGGAAAGGGCTGCTCTCGCGGTTCGAATGGGCGCGACGGCGGCAACGACCAACGAAAGTGAGTTTCGCGATTTCTGCCTTCGTCATTCGAACAACTATGGCGCTGATTCGGTCCTTATAACTGCGGAGACCGCGAGCGATGGTCCGGTGAATCTTGCGTCGGAAGTCGCTCGCGATCGCGCAATCGTCGTGGCAGTCGGCGCAATTGGAATGCAACTGAGTCGCCGCCTATACTACGAGAAGGAACTCGACTTCAGAGTGTCGCGCTCCTATGGGCCCGGACGTTACGATTCCGCCTTCGAACAAAAAGGTCGGGATTATCCCATCGGCCATGTGCGCTGGAGCGAGACCCGCAACCTCGAAGCCTTCCTTCAGTTGCTCGCCGAGAACAGAGTAAATGTAGCTCCCCTGATTTCGCATCGTTTCCCGATTGCCGACGCAACCTCGGCTTACGACCTGATTACGGGAAAGATCGCGGAGCCGTACCTTGGAGTACTTTTGCACTATCAGACAACCGAATCCGACGCGCGCACGCGCCTGGAGTTGGTGCGAAACCATACGCATTCCTCGCCGGCAAATTCAGTGCGGATCGGTATGTTGGGAGCCGGCGATTTTGCAAGCGGCGTTCTTTTGCCAGCTATAAAAAAGTCTCCGGTAACGGACCTGGTGGGTATTTGCGCGTCAAGTGGAATTCGCGCTCAGTCGATGGCTTCGAAGTTTGCATTCGAATATTGCACCACGGACGAAGAACAGATTTTTTCCGATGATTCGCTCAACACCGTCGTGATCGCCACGCGCCATCATGTGCACGCGGCGCAAATCATCCGCGCGCTCGAATCCGGCAAGAATGTGTTCTGCGAGAAGCCACTCTGCCTCACTGAGGATGAGCTGCACGCGATTCAGCAGGCTTATTCGCAGGCCGCGAATTCCCGCTTGATTGTCGGCTTCAACCGTCGCTTCGCACCAATGGTGGTGCGCATGAAGACGTTTCTTTTGAATCTTGGCGGCCCATTCACCATGACATACCGAATCAACGCCGGCCAGCTTCCACGTGACCACTGGACCACCGATCCTGAAATTGGCGGCGGCCGTATTCTGGGTGAATTGTGCCATTTTGTCGATCTATTGTCGTTCCTGTGCGGATCAGAACCCACCGCAGTCGACGCACGCAGTGCTGCTTCAACTCGTGGCCAGGATGTGATTGCCACGATTGAATTCGAAAATCAATCGATCGCGACCACCTGTTATGCATGCAGCGGCGATCGTGCGCTCTCAAAGGAACGCATCGAGGTTTTCGGAAATGG
>DATIYR010000005.1:0-3691 GCA_035517535.1 Terriglobales bacterium | reverse complement strand
GTTGAATGCATTCGGCTACTGGATGTTCCTTTTCGGCGGCTTACTACTCTACTTCAGCTACATCGCCGCTGCGGGGCTGGCGGGGCATGGCACTGCACCCGACGTTGGCTGGTTTGCATACGCTCCTTTGACTGAGCGCGCTTTCTCGCGCGGCACGAGCACCGACTACTGGATTCTCAGCATCATCGTCAGCGGCATCGGGACTACAGTGAGTGCCATAAACGTGATCGCGACCATAATCAGCATGCGCTGCAAAGGGATGACCCTCGCTCGCATGCCGCTATTCGTTTGGTTGATGTTGGTGGTCTCTGCAATGGTGATCATGGCGCTGCCACCGCTAACCGCCGCGCAGACCATGCTTTTGTTGGACCGGTACCTTGGCGCGCACTTTTTCGATACGCAGGCAGGCGGATCAGCCATTCTGTGGCAGCATTTCTTCTGGCTGTTTGGGCACCCGGAGGTCTATATCCTCATCCTGCCCGGATTCGCGTGTGTTTCGGAAATCATTCCAGTCTTCGCCCGAAAACCGATCTTCGGACGGGCGGCCATGATTGGGGCTACCTTGGCGATTGGATTCGTGTCGGTAAGCGTGTGGGCGCACCACATGTTTGCCGTGGGAATGTCTGCCGGATCGAACATCTTCTTTGTAGCCTCAACCATGCTCGTGGGAATACCCACTGGGATTAAGATTTTCAATTGGCTAGCCACCATGTACGGCGGCAAGCTCCGCTTTGATACGCCCATGCTGTTTTGTATCGGATTCCTGTTCCAGTTCCTCATTGCTGGTTTGACCGGAATCATGCTCGCTGCGGCCCCGTTCAACTGGCAGCTAACAGACTCCTATTTTGTTGTGGCACATTTTCATTACACGCTTCTGGGTGGATTGATGTTTACTCTATTCGGCGCGATCTACTACTGGTTCCCAAAAGCGACCGGAAGAATGCTCAGCGAGAGACTCGGGAAATGGCACTTCTGGTTGCTGGCGATCGGATTTCACATGACTTTCGATCCTCTGCATTTTGCGGGACTTCTCGGAATGCCGAGGCGGATTTATACATATGCCGCTGGCCGAGGCTGGGAAAATCTGAACCTGGTGGCGTCGATTGGCGTGATCTTTCAAGCCGCGGCAGTGGCTTGCCTAACATGGAACATCATCCGGTCGCTTCGAAAAGGAAAACCAGCCGGCAACGATCCATGGGACGCGTGGACGCTCGAGTGGGCCACGACGTCTCCGCCTCCGGAATATAACTTCGCCACCTTGCCCGAGGTGCGCAGCAGCCGGCCATTGTGGGATCTGAAGCATCCGGAAGACCCGGACTGGAAGTACGAGTGAGGACGAGATGACCCCAGCCATTGCGATACAAGAAACCGAGTGGACCCTGCCGGATCGGGGGCGCGTTGGAGTTCTGTGTCTGATTGCCACGGAGTTCGCACTCTTCACGATTTATTTGGTGGCCTATGCCTTCTACATCGGGAAAAGTCTGGCTGGTCCGACGCCGAGGCAAGTCTTGGAATTGCCGATCTGGCCGACGATCTGCCTCCTGACGAGCAGCATCACCGTGGGGATGGCGGCCCGTGCCCTGAAGAGTGATCAACTACGGAAGTTCAAGGTATGGACCGCAGTGACCATTTTGCTCGGCCTTGAATTCCTGCGGCAGACGGCTCTCGAATGGCGCCACCTGATCGTAGATTGGCACCTGACAATTACTACGAACCTGTTTGGCACCACCTTCTACTCGCTGGTTGGACTCCACGCGAGTCATGTGGTGCTCGGCTTGACCTTGCTGTCGCTCACTCTGGTCCTTGGGCTGAAGGGCAGCATGTATAGACAGGCTCGGCGATTCGAATTGCTGGCCTGGTATTGGCACTTCGTAGACGCTGTCTGGGTCGCAGTTTTCACGGTGGTCTACGTGATTGGACGGTAATCAATGCACGAAACCGACGCAAGTTCGATTCTAGTCCCGGCGCCGACACCGTGGCCTTTCATAGCCGCGCTCGGCATCACGCTGATGTTCTCCGGGATAGTTACGCACATCGCTGTCACCATGGTCGGCACGGTCATACTACTGCGCGCCGTTATCGGCTGGTGGTTTGATGTGCTCCCCGAACAAAAGGAAGAGGCGGTGTCAGTGAGCGCGGCTGATCTCGATGCAGCCCGCGTGCCGAAAAGTTCGGCCAGAGTAGATCGCCTCACGAACGGAGTCGAGCGTCACCGCGTTCGAATCCCCGTGGAGGTGCATCCTTATTGGACGGGTGTGTACGGGGGACTGGTGGGCGCCGTCGCAATGGCAGTAGTGGCCACGCTCTTTGGTTTGATTGCACAGGGAAGCATTTGGTACCCGATCAACCTGCTGGCGGCCGGCATCTTGCCTTCGTTGGATCATGCGTCCATTGCACAACTCAGGCAGTTTAGCGAAGCCGGTTTGATCGCTGGGTCATTTATTCACCTGACCACCTCCGTCTTTGTCGGGATGCTCTATGCGGTCTCCCTTCCGATGTTTCCAAGAGGCGCCACGTGGCGAAGCGGCCTGCTTACTCCAGTGCTCTGGTCTGGACTCATCGCCGCCACGCTCAGCTTAGTCAACCCTACACTGAACGAGCGGATCAATTGGGGCTGGTTTGTGGGTTCGCAAATTGCGTTCGGCTTAGCCTGCTCGTGGGTCATTGCGCGCATCGCCAAGATCGAAACCATGCAGAGCTGGCCATTAGCCGCAAGAGCGGGTATCGAAGCACAAATGGACTCTGAGGAGAAGACCGACCTATGAAGCGACCCGCTCTCTGGTTACTCGCTAGTCTTGCCGTTGTGCTAGCCGGTTGCGGCCATGCGACGGAAAAGTATACGTTGCCGGATAGCGTGACGGACTTCTCTGTTCTCTACAAGGACAATTGCGCTGGTTGCCACGGCCTCAACGGCCGCTTCGGCGCCGCGCGGCCTCTGAACGATCCCCTCTATCTGGTCGTAATCGGCAAGGAACGAATGCGGGACGTGATCGCAAAAGGTGTTCCGGGCACAGCAATGCCGGCATTCGCGCAGAACGGCGGCGGCACACTAACGGACCGGCAAATCACGATATTGGCAGATCAGATAGAAGCGCGTTGGTCACGCCCACAAGAGTATGCCGGAGTCACCTTGCCGCCATACAGCGCCGAACTTGGCGACACCAGAGCTGGTGAGGCGGATTTCAAGGTCTATTGCTCGAGATGTCACGGGGACACCGGGACGGGCGGTGTAAGTCGAGGCGGTTCTGTGATCGAGCCGGCTTTGCTTTCGCTGGAGAGCAACCAGTCGATTCGGACGACAGTTATCGCCGGGCGTGCAGACCTGGGCTGTCCAAATTGGAAGAGCGATTCGCCCGGCCGCGCCATGATGCCACAAGAAATCTCCGATGTTGTTGCGTGGCTTTCTGGGCATCGGACGCTAGCCATCACTTCATTATCAAAAGGAACAGTAGACCATGAGTGACAATAATCAGAACTCAGATTGCGGTTGCAAGAAACTAAACCCCACCAAAGACGCACCCGCGCAGCCGCTGTCTCGCCGCAATCTCCTTCTGAAAGTCGGAGCAGGATTGAACGGCATTGCGGCGGCCCTGATCGGCGTCCCCCTCCTTGGTTATGTGATGTCGACTTTCACTCGAAAATCGGCAAACAGTTGGATTTCACTGGGATCTCTAGACCGATTTCCCGAGGG
>DATIYR010000004.1:0-3928 GCA_035517535.1 Terriglobales bacterium | reverse complement strand
GCGGAACCACGACCACACCCAAACGGCTGCACGCGTAAATCAATTCAAGGTATTCGGATTCGTTCGGAAGGTGAATGGCCAGCCGGTCTCCGGCCTTGAAGCCGAGCCGGTGCAGTTCGGCGGCAATCTGTTCTATCCGCTGATGGAGCTCGCGAAAAGAAAGCCGCTTTCCGCCGACGGAGAGGGCAACCAGTTCCGGATAATACCTTGCCGCCCGTGCAATAGAATGTGCATAAATCATAGGCTTACTTGAATCCAAGGAGCATAAACTTGATGTACGTGCCAACTTTGGTTGCAATGATGTTCATGGTTAGATCCCGCGTTCATTTAGGATTGTGTTTTTGTTTCCCAGCGCGATCACGGGTGGCTTCCATTATTTGGCTTTCGAGGCATCAACTTGGGTGAAGCTCATAATGGTTAGGCGGTCACCGGGTTTACCCAGATGCGCCGCGGCACCGTTGACGATGATGTCCCCGGAAACGCGGTCGCCCGGAATGGCGTTCGCCGCGCTTCCTCATCAGGGCGAGATCGGGCACGCGAACTTTTTTGGAAACAATGTTCAAGGGGTGGTCCTGAACTCTTGTTCCACCGAGTGCTTTAGATCGAAGCGCGGGGAGATTTTTGATCTGCGTTCCAATTTCTTCATGACGCGTCGCTTTAGGGCTTTTCGACGTTTCACTTTTTCCCGGAGATGAATTGAGTCCAGTAATTGTCGGTACTCGACTGCGCCGCGATTGTACCACAACCAGCCAAAATACACGGTGGTGGCGCAAAGACTCATCATTGGAATTTCCATAAGTACAGCCGGGAAGATTGGGCGTCACTCGGTTCGGATTCTTCTCGTTCCGAGCCAAACTATTAACGAGGCCATCAACTCTCGTATTTGAAAGACAGCATCACACGCGTACGATACGCCTTCACCTCGCCCTTCTCGATCTTCATGTCCTGCTTTACAACCTCGGCAATTCGTAGATCGCGTAGCGTAGTGGATGCGGTTTCCACCGCATTTTTTGCGGCGTCTTCCCATGACTCCGGGCTCGTGCCAATCACTTCCACGACTTTATATATTGAATCCGCAGTTTTATTTCGTTTGCTCATGATTTTCCTTTTTTGCTTGATGTTTAGTTCGACGCGGTTTTCACGTTGAAATCTTATCGCTCATCCTATGGGTGTGTTCTGACACGACCATGCAGTTTGAATGTTTTGGGTGCACGGGATTGAATCCTTCGAGTAATCCGATTACTTCATCGTAATCCAACAAATCCATTCGATAACGTGCCAGTTCCGAAACAGTGATCATCCTGAGCTTATGCTTCTTGCAGAATCGGATGAGGTCAGGCACGCGCGCCATGGTTCCGTCATCGTTGATGATCTCGCAGATCACGCCGGCGGGATACAGTCCCGCGAGACTGGCAAGATCAACAGCGGCCTCTGTCTGGCCTCGGCGTTCGAGGACGCCGCCAGGGTGGGCGCAGAGTGGGAACACATGTCCCGGCCGCGCGAAGTCCTCAGGATCGCTGGCTGGATCAATGGCGGCCCTGATTGTGTGCGCCCGATCGTCGGCCGAAATGCCGGTGGTAACGCCAGGGCCCCTCGCATCAATCGAGACCGTGAACGCCGTGCCGCCCAGCGCGGTGTTATCCCGCACCATCGGGGCAAGTTCCAATTCGTCAAGCCTTTCGCCGGTCATGGCCAGGCAGATCAGTCCCCGTCCGTGCGTTGCCATAAAATTGACCGCCTCTGGCGTGATCATTTCCGCCGCCATGGTCAGGTCGCCTTCGTTTTCGCGATCTTCATCATCCACCACGACGATCATGCGTCCGGCTCTTAGCTCGCGAAGAGCGTCCTCGATGCTCGTAAACTCAAAATCTTCCTCATTTGAATTATCGCCTGCTTCCATTTGCTGTCCCAGATTCAGGTTGTGTCCCATTTTTTCCTTTTTGGTCCGCAGGTAGGGGAGGGAATGTCGTGTGGGCGCAGCTTCGCACGGAATCTGAGAAACAACTTCGATACCGGCATCGGACAGCGCCCGAGACTTGTGGGGATTATTCGTAAGCAGGCGGACTTGCCTGATGCCCATTTCATGCAGGATCGCGACCGGCAAGCTGAAATTCCGGCAATCAGTCGGAAATCCCAGCGCATGATTTGCGTCCACCGTATCCAAGCCGGCGTCCTGGAGCGCGTAAGCCCGCAACTTGGCCATCAGCCCGATGCCACGGCCCTCCTGATACTCGTAGATCAGCAGCCCGCGTCCTTCTTCAGCAATGGCCTGCATGGCCAGTTCCACTTGCGCGTTGCAGTCACAGCGAAGCGACCCGATCATCTCGCCGGTAAAGCACTGTGAATGAATCCGCAGCAGCGGAGCGCCCTCCGAAAGGTCGCCCATAACGAACGCCAGGGCAGTTTCGATTCGGCCAATTCCGTTGACAACCTCGCGTTCGAATCCCAAGGCCTGAAACATACCCCAACGAGTGGGCAGTTGTGTGGAGACAACCCGTTGAAGGCTGAAAACTGCGGCCTGATGAGTTCGACCTTTCATGTTTGAAATGATTGGCGTTTGTCGAAATGGTGAACCGAAACGAAATGCAGTCTCCTTGTCGAGGGTTCAACTGCCATATTTGAAAGAGAGCAACACGCGCGTGCGATACGCCTTCACTTTGCCGTCCTCGACCTTGAGGTCCATTTTCACAACTTCGGCAATCCGCAAATCACGCAACGTGTACGCAGCGGTTTCCACCGCATTCCTTCCAGCGTCCTCCCAGGATTTCGTGCTGGTGCCGATCACCTCTACCACCTTATAGACTGACTCTTCAGTTTGAGATTGTTTGGTCATACTATGTCCTTTCCATTGGCTTTTATGTGTTTGTTTTGCTTGCTTCATCGCGCAGAGCCGGCAACAGCTGCCTCAGCCAAATGCTTTGCGTGCGGAATCGCGCCGCTCTCGTGCAAGCCGTCAATCTCCGTCGCGCCAAATCCCAGTTCTTTGAGTACCTCTTCGTTATGTTCGCCAATTTCCGGGGCGCGCCGGGCCGGCACTTTCGTGACGCCATGCACCTGAATAGGACTGCTGATCGTCGAGGTCAGCTTGCCGCCGGCTCCTCCGAGCGGAACCACAATGTCGTTGGCTTTCAATTGTGGGTCGTTGATGACTTCCTGCGGCCCGCGCACAGCGCCGAAAGTGACGTGAACGCCATTGAAGATTTCATACCAATGCGTCATCGGCTGCGCGCCGAACACTTCGTCGAAAATGGCGGTGAGCTGCGGCATGTTCTGCATCAGCTTGGCGGGATCGGAGAATCGCGGATCGGTAAGGAGGTCCTCACGGCCAATTGCTTTCGCCACGGCAACCAACTTGTCAGGCGTGACGATAAGAACGAACCAGGTGTCATCCGACGAACGATAAACATTCAAAGCCGCATTCGCAGGATGCTTCCGGTCGTGCAGTCCGAAAAAATTCGCCTCGCACAGCGCGGCTTGGATGAAAACACTCGCCGACCAGATGCCTGAAGCGAGGAGCGAAGTCGTTACATAGGATCCCTTGCCGGTGCGCTCACGACGATAGAGCGCCGTCACAATCGCGGAATACAGACCTACAGCCGTTGCATTGTCACCGCTGCCGGCCACCGGCCAAGTCGGCGGCATGCCAGCGTCGCGCGTCAGGGACAATAAACCGCTTCGCGCCCAGTAGGCCGTGATATCGAATCCCGGAAGATCGGCGTCTGGGCCTTTCTCGCCAAAGCCGGTGAGATCCGCATAAATCAGACTCGGATTCCACCGCGCGACATCGTCGTATTCGAGCTTCAATCGCTTGCGCGCGGGATGCGGTGTGTTGACGATGAGCACGTCGGCCCACTTGACCAGCCGCTCGAGCACCGGTTGTGCACTCGGAGATTTAAGATCGAGCGTGATGCCGCGTTTATTGCGGTTA
>DATIYR010000003.1:0-9494 GCA_035517535.1 Terriglobales bacterium | reverse complement strand
ATCGCCACGAAGAACAGTTTCGATTATTCCTCATTCGTTTTCGTCGGTATTACTTCGCTGCTAGCCGAGGCCAGTAATGCCCATCCTGCGCTAGGCAAAGGCGTCGCCGGCTATGGCCGCTACTATTGGCGCGGTTATCTTGACAAAACTGACGGGAACTATCTCGTGATCTTCGCTCTTCCTACTGTGCTGCACCAGGACGAACGCTACTACGCTCTGGGCGAAGGCAGCATCTTTAGGCGCGGCGTCTATGCGGCTTCGCGCATTCTCATTACGCCTGACTATCACGGACATAACACCTTCAATGCGTCCGAAGTCTTTGGCAGGGCAATTTCACAAGGCATTTCGACTACTTACTACCCGAGCAGCGACCGGACGGCCGGTGCCCTCGCAGTCAAGTTCGGCTGGGCGATGGGTCGCGATGCGCTAACCAACACTTTTCGCGAGTTCTGGCCGGACATTGCAGTTCACGTTCTGCACCGGCATCCATAAAGCGAACGGATCGCTTCTCGTCTCATTACTCGGAACATGCAGCTGAGCGGCCATGTGGCTACTGCACCCCCGGAGGCAACTCCGGCTCGGCGGAGCCATCGGCGCGCGGATCAGATCCGCCGTAGTTGACGTTGGTCTTCGAATCGTGCAGCACAGCGTTACCGCGGCCCATCAGCGACGAGTATTCCTCCCGCACGTGCAGCTTATGTCCCATGGAATCGAGCTGGCGTATAACTTCTGGGTTCACTCGAGATTCGATGTAGATGTTGCAGCCGCGTTCAGGATGGACGGTGAAGCGCGCAGTCTCAAGCGCCTGCTGAATGTTCATTCCGTAATCGGCGATGTTCGAGACGAATTGCGCGTGCGCCAGCGGCTGGTTCGCGCCTCCCATGATGCCGAAACCGATGTGCTCGTCTCCTCGTTCCATGAACGCAGGAATAATCGTGTGAAACGGACGCTTGCGCGGTGCGAGCACGTTCGGCGAATGGGGATCGAGCGAAAACAATGCGCCGCGGTCCTGCAGCACGAATCCCATCCCCCGAACGGTAATTCCAGAACCGAATCCTTCGTAATTGCTCTGAATCAACGAGACGATGTTGCCTTCGCGATCAACTGCAGTGAGATAAGTCGTGTCGCTGGGTGGTGTGCCGTATTGCACATCGCAGTTTGCGTGATCGGGATCGATCAGCTTCGCGCGCTCTTGCGCGTATTGCTTCGAAATCAGGCCGTTGACCGGAACCTTCGCGAAGCGCGGGTCGGCGTTGTAGTGCTCGAGATCGGCATAGGCGAGCTTCATGGCTTCAATCTTCTCGTGCAACTCCGCGACACTGAGCGGGCCATCAGGCGACGCCGGACTGGTTTCCATGATGTTCAGCATTTCGAGAGCTGCCATGCCTTGGCCGTTCGGTGGCAGTTCGTAGACAGTCCAGCCGCGATAGGCAGTCGAGATGGGCTCAACCCACTCGGGTTTGAAGTCGGCAAGATCGGCGGCCGACATGGTGCCGCCATGCGCCTGTGAGGTTGCAAGAATTGCCTGAGTGATTTCGCCTTTGTAATAGGCCTCGGAACCGTTTTGTGCGATCATGCTCAGCGCCTTCGCAAGATTCGGATTGCGGAAAATTTCTCCGAGTGCGGGCGGCTTGCCGTTTGGCAGATAGGTGCGCTGGCCCTCGGGATCGTCGGCGAAGACCTGAGGCGCCTCGCTGAAGTAGTCGGAGTCGAGTTCTCCCACGGGGAAGCCTTGCTCGGCGTAATAAATTGCCGGGGCGAGCAGGTCTTTCAGCGGCAATTTGCCGAAGCGGTCATGCAGCGCTTGCCATCCTGCTACTGCGCCGGGCACGGTCACGGAATCAATCGAGCGCAGAGGAATTTTTTGAAGACCCTTCGCCTTCATGTGCTCCAGCGTGAGCGCTTGCGGCGCCCAGCCGCTCGAGTTGAGTCCGTAGAGCTTCCCGGTTTTCGCGTCCCAGTAGATCGCAAACAGGTCGCCGCCGATGCCGTTCATCATCGGCTCTTCGACGCCAAGCACGGCATTGGCCGCAATGGCCGCATCGACCGCCGATCCTCCTTTGCGCAGAATTTCCGCGCCTGCCTGGGAGGCCAGAACGTAACTGGTCGCCACAATTCCATATTTGCTCACGACCATCGAGCGGGCGGTGTGACGGTCCTGGGAAAAGGCCGCTTGCGTAAAGAACAGAATCGCGAGCACTATGATCACGAGCAGTATGATCAAGCGAGTTGGCCTCAATTTCACCTCCTCCGAGAAACTAATCCAGAAAGAGTTAACGCAGACTAAACGAGCGGATTAGTCCAGCGCAGACTTGGGAAGCGCGCGAAGTCTCTATCCGTGGTGTACAGCACTCCACCGTATTCGACAGTCAGCGCAGCGAGCTGCGCGTCGGAGATGAGTCCGCCCGTGGCCTGACCATTCACGATCATAGTACGTAAATGATTCCAGTGATTTTCACCTGGAGCAAGCACACGAACATTCGGTTGCTGAAACCAGGTTTCAACAACTTGAACCCCTTCCTCTTGGGTAAATCGGTTTCCCGGCAGCTTGGGGCTGGTCATAACTCTGAGAAATGCAGTGATAGTGAGCCACGGTAGTGCGACAGGGCTGGTGCCGGAAAAAATAGCCTCGATCCAGGCGCGGGCCTTCGTGTGCTGGAGCGATGCACTGTCATATGCGTAGATCAGAATATTTGCGTCGAGAATGATCACCGGCGCCCCGGACCCTCCAGATGATCGAGAAGATCCGCGACGTTGTCGTAGGATAATCCCTCAGGCAAGCCCATCTTACGCGGCTTAACCACGAACGGCTTGCGTTGCGGTTGGTTTCCCGCAGTGAGCCCAATGCGCAGGAAATGGTTTACCACTTCTTTGAAGGAATTGCCAGAACGGCGAGTTTCTCTCTCGAGTTGCTTGGCAACGTCGTCGTCGAGAGTCAGAGTAGTTCTCACATCATGATGCTAGACTGTGAGACATCATGATGTCAACCATTTTGAAAGTGCTGCAGGATCGCTTCTGCCTGATTCTTTGTCACCACAGCTGAGAGTGCTGCCACATCAGCCTGCTTCACCGCTTGCAGGCTGCCGAAGTGCTCAAGCAGGCGCCTGGTGGTGCGCTCGCCGATGCCGGGGATTTCGCGGAGTTCGGTCGAGCGGTCGCGAATCTGGCGGCGCTTGCGATGGAAGGTCACTGCGAATCTGTGAGCTTCATCGCGAATGAGCTGCACGAGATGCAGTACCGGATTGTGGTGATCGAGAACGACCGGCTCAGCTTCTTGCCCATAGACGTAAATAATTTCTTCGCGCTTGGCGATTGAAGCGAGCGGCTGGTTAATAATCTGTAATGAATTCAGCGCTTCGGCAGCAGCGTGAAGCTGGCCGAGTCCGCCGTCGATCAGAATCAGGCTGGGCATTTCTTTTTTCTGATCAACCAGTTTTTCTCCCAGAACGCGCTTGTAGCGGCGGGTGACCACTTCGCGCATGGACGCAAAATCATCGACTCCATCGACGCTGCGAATGATAAATTTCCGGTAATCGGACTTCTTCATTTTGCCGTCTTCCCAAACAACCATCGATGCGACTGTCTCGGCACCTTGAATATGCGAGATGTCGAAGCACTCGATGCGCTTGGGGAGTTCCGGCAAATTCAGCGCGTCCTGCAGCGCCTCCTGAATGGCTTTGGCGTTGGGTTTCATCACACGGAAGCGCTGATCGTAGAGCTGCTTGGCGTTATTCGCGGCAAGATCGATGAGCGACCGCTTGTCGCCGCGTTGGGGAACTGTAATGTGTATCCGTGTGGGTCGGACACTCTTTTCCGACAATTGCTCGGAGAGCAACTCTTGCAACATCTCGCGATCCTCAAAATCAACCGGCACATAAACGTTTCGCGGCACATACGGCTGGCCGATGTAAAGTTGTTTGAGCAGGGAAGAGAAGAACTCGGCGGGATCGAAGTTTGTCCACGCAGGGGCGGATGCCCTCGTCCGTCCTGCGGAGCTTCGCTCCGCATGTGTTTCTTCTGCCGAGCTTTGCTCGACCGGGCGGGTGAGGGCACCCGCCCCTACGTAATCGTTGCTATCCTCGGCTTCTGTCCTTGATTCAAATTCCGGCAAATCTTCCCAGAAAAATTCCCGACGATCGAGTACGCGTCCGCCACGCATGTGGAACAAGTTCACTGCGAGCATTCCATTTTCGAAGTGATAGCCGAAAACGTCGGCATCATCGCCTTCAGCGGTGGCGATGCGCTGCTTCTCCTGGAACTGTTCAAGCGTGGAAATCAGATCGCGATATTTTGCCGCGCGCTCGAACTCCTGTGCTTCCGAAGCTTGCGCCATACGCTCGCGAAGCGACTGCGACAAATCACCGCTACGACTATCCAGGAAAAATTTCACATCCCGGACCGCTTCCTGATAAATCTCCGGCGTGGTCAAACCCTCGACGCAGGGGCCGAGGCAACGCCCGATGTAGAATTGCAAACAGGGGCGCGGATGAAAACGCCGCAAATCCACGTAGCAGGAGGGAACCAGGAAACTGCGGTGAATCAGGTCAACGATTCTGTACGCCAAATTCGCCGGGAAAAACGGGCCGTAATAAACGCTGCCATCTTTCCTCAATCTCCGTGTCACATATACGCGCGGAAATTTCTCGCCTAAGGTGAGCTTCACGTATGGGTAAGTTTTGTCGTCGCGAAGGAGAATATTGAAGCGCGGCTGCTTCTGCTTGATGAGGTGGTTCTCGAGCGCGAGGGCCTCTTTGTTGTTGGCGACAACGATGTAATCGACATCAACCGCTTCGCGCAGCAGGGTTCCGGTTTTGGCATCTGCCAAACGGCCCTCGTGGAAATAAGAGCTGACCCGGTGGCGCAGGCTTTTGGCCTTGCCTACATAGATCACCTCGCCCTCGGCGTTCTTGTACAAGTACACGCCGGGCTGGGCGGGAATTGACCGGATTTTCTGCTGAAGATCCATGAAACGGAGTTATGCGCCTGACGATTTTCGGGAGTTCTGCTTCTATTCTAGTGGATGACTCAGATCCGGAATCGGCGCCATTCCGCGGGTCTCAGCACAAGCCAATCAGCTCTCCCGCAACGAGTTACATGCGGCCCCGCGCCCGTTCCCAGTCTGGGACGACCGTCTTCGAAATCCCACACTGTATAAAAATTCCTCGATTTCGTGCTGGCAACATGCAACGGGAGGTATACTGGAATTGCATCTAAGCCTTGTATAGTGAGCGGGTTATGGCAGGCTCGGCCGCAAGACAAGGTTGGCATCCCTCGTGCTCTTGTATGTTCAGGCTGAACAAGCCGCCCGTTCCTAACGGGTTCCAAGTTTTCTGACCTGATGCGCCCCAGCGCTTAGGGTCCCCAGGGCACAGAATTCTCAGGTACTGTTGCCCAGGTTTGGAGAATGAGAGAGGAAGGAGTCCTCCACACATGAATCGCACTTCGTTAGTATTGGCTCTCGCAGCTAGCATGGCGGCGTCGGTCGGCTGCGCCAGCAAGAATTATGTCAAACAACAGACCACGCCCATTATCAACAAGACCAATGAGCTCGACGATCTGACCGCGCAGAACACCAAGGCGATCAAAGATGTCGATGCGCGCGCCCAGGCCGGCATTCAGGACGTGAACAAACGCGCTGATGCTGCCGACCAGAAAGCGCAGGCCGCCGGACAGCAAGCCGGCCAGGCCCAGCAACTCGCCGACAATGCCGTCCATCGGGTAGGCGTGCTTTCCGATGAGGTTGCAAATCTCGATAACTACAAAGTCGTGAGCGAGACGGCCGTCCACTTTGGCTTCGACAAGGACTTCCTGACCAAGCAAGCCAAGGAAGACCTCGACAAGCTGGCCGCCAATGTGCCGAATACCAAGGGATACATTCTGACGATTGAAGGTGGCACCGACTCGACCGGGCCCGCGGATTACAACTACGGACTCAGCCAACGCCGCGCCGATTCTGTGATTCAGTATCTCAGCGAAAAGTACAACATCCCCGCCCACAAGATTTATTTGATTGGACTGGGCAAGGACAAGCCGATTGAGACGAACAAGACGCGTGAAGGCCGCGCTGCCAACCGCCGCGTTGACGTGAAGCTGATGTCGAACAGCAGCAACGCTGCGCCGCAACAGCCCGCACCCGGCGCGCCGGGTGGTTCGCTCTAAAACTTTCCCTCCTCCCCGGAGGACTTCGCCAACAGCCGCCTTGGTAACAAGGCGGCTTTTTTTTGTGCTCAGGTTTTCGTCTTATTGACCTTTAACCTGATTTTAAGCACCATTCCACGGATGAAGGTCTTAGCTGTTGTTGGACTTGTCTGTTTGTTCTGCGCGCCGACCTTACATGGCGAAGAGAAGCCATGGTTCGAGTTGCGCAGTCCTCACTTCCGCCTGATTACGAACGGAAACCGAGATGATGCGAAGGAAGTACTTCGGCATTTCGAGCTTATTCGGGCAGTCTTCGCAAGCTGCTCGCCATCGTTGAAGCTGGACACTCCTGCCCAGCTCACCATCATTGCCGCGAAAGACGAAAAGACAATCAAAGCTTTGTTGCCTGGCTTTGCCGCGCGAGCTATACCTCTGCCTGGCGGCATGTTTAGGCACGGCTGGGAGCGCGAGTATGCGCTGGTTCGACTCGATGTAGTCAACCAAGACCCCAGCGCTTACGAAAGCATTTATCACGAGTATGTACACACTCTGTTACACGCCAATTTTCGCTGGCTGCCGGCTTGGGTTGACGAAGGTCTGGCCCAGTTTTACGGTTACACGAGCTTCGACGGAAAAAATGTACATATAGGGGCATTGCCTGATATCCAAATGTTCGATGTGCTGATTAGGAAACATCCTATCCCCTTGTCAGAGTTCATTGTGTCTCCCCTGTACACTCGAGACCCCACGCACAACCAGCTTTCGTATATGCAGGCATGGGCGCTCATCCACTTCTTTATGTTGAGCCCCTCAATGGAGAGCGGTCAGCGGCTGCAACGTTTTATTGACGCCCTTCAAAAGGGAGCAGACCAGAAGAAGGCATTTGAGGATTCCTTCGGGAATTTCAGCGACGTCGAACGCGACTACAAACGTTACATTGATTCGACTACGTATCCCACGAGGGTAGGTCCGGCGCCGGCATCCCTGAATGAGAACGAATTATCTGTAGGCAGAATGGAGCCAGGCGAAACGGAGGCCGAACTCGCAGCATGGTTTATCCGCTCTCACGAGTGGGATTCGGTGCGTCATTTTACCCAGACCGCCCTAGCAGAAAACCCCAAGCTCTCTCTCGCTCACGAAGACAACGGATTCCTGCTCTACAACGAGGGCCATGACGAGGAAGCTTATAAAGAATTTTCGACTGCTTCCGATTTGGATAGTAAGAACTACATCGCTTTATTCGCAAAGATCATGACCTCGCCAGCCGCACAATCAACATTGGCCCAGGATCAGCAATCCATGTACGCGCAGTTAAATGAGGTGGTCGATCTTAAGCCCGACTTTGCGCCCGCCTACATTGAGCTAGCCAAGCTGAACGTTGTGATGGGAAACCCGCGCGTTGCTCTTGCAATCAGCAGAAAGGCTGAACAACTGGAACCTTTTCGCGCTGGGTACCACATCTTGAGCGGCAGAATTCTCTTGCTGATGAACCGGCCGGCAGCGGCGGCGGCGGCGGCCGCCTACGTTGCGCAACGCTGGGGAGGCACCGATCGTGACGAGGCAATGGAATTATGGAATGAGATCCCGGAAACCGATCGTAGCCAAAGCGTGGCGGCTTCGCCCGTCAATGAAAACAGGGGGGAAGCTGTCGAGGGGAAAGTAATATCGGTTAGTTGTAATGGGTCTGATTTCGCATTGACCCTCGACGTGGCCGGTCAGGCGCGGACATACAAGTCGAAGGGGTTCCCGGTCGGCTTTTCGGATACGCTCTGGGTAGGGCACGATCACTTCACGCCTTGTTTTCACGTTGACGGTTTACGCGTAATGCTTCACTACAAGCCCGCCAGGGACCAATCTTATGCGGGTGACCTCATCTACGCCGGATTTCGTGAAGATGTCATCCTGCCAAGGTCGGCTAGCGCAGAGGCAAGTGCACAGAAGTAAAATAGCATAGTATGATTACCCGCTCTCTTTCAATGTTGGTGTTAGTTCTGGCATTAATGTCTGTTGGATGCTTGTTAGCAGCACAGGACAGTTCTTCGAATACCGCGTCCTCACAGAACAGGGAGGCCGACGCGGCCCGTGCTGCCGAAGAAAGTTCCAGCAAAGATACCCGTATCGACCTGAGCCCGCCGGCAAATGATCAAAAGAATCATCCGCTGAGCAGCACCACGGTCGACGACGATAACGATGCGAACTCTGACGTGGACGAACTTCAGCCCTGGGATCCGCACAAAGCGGAAAAGGACGTCGAAGTCGGCGATTTTTATTTCAAGCGGCAAAACTATAAAGCCGCAATCGCCCGCTACAAAGACGCACTGATCTACAAGTCGAACGACGCAATCGCGGAGTATCGTCTGGCGGAGTCGCTGGATAAATCCGGCAGCCCTCAGGAAGCCGTAGATCATTACAAGGCCTATTTGAAAATTCTTCCTGACGGCCATGACGCTAAGGATGCAAAAAAGGCGCTGGAGCGGCTGCAGACAGAGAGCAAACAAAAATCAGCGGCAAAATAGGTTCAATCTGGGGGAGGCAAGCGTCCCCGCCGCCATGTTAGGGGCGAGACCGCCCGTGGCTCGCAATGCCATTGTGCGCCGACCGATTGCGCCCTACCGATCACGAATCACGAGCCACTGATCACGAACCACGGACCACAAGCCGCTTACCTTTGAATAAACTCATCCGTGTGGACCACAAATTCGGGATAGGCGTCCGCACCCAGTTCGTGGAGATCCAGTCCCTGCCGCTCCCCATCAATCGACACGCGATAGGGAATAAATCGATTGAGCAGCCAGTTTAGAAAATAGGTCATCGGGAAAATAAAGCCGAGCAGGGTTGCAATTCCGACGAGCTGCGCCATGAATTGCCCCGCCACATCCGAGAAAATTCCCGCCGCAAGCAATCCCCAGATTCCGCACACCGCGTGAACGGAAACCGATCCGCAAGGGTCGTCAAGCTTCAATCTGAATTCGAGCGTCTCGACGGAGAAGACAACGAGCGCGCCTGCGACTAAGCCCGTGAGCAGGGCCGTTGCCGGTTTCAGTGTCGCGCAACCGGCGCTGCTGGCAACAAGGCCCGCCATCCAGCCGTTTGCGATGAGTGACGCGTCAGGCTTGCGGAAGCGGATGCGAGTGACTGCAGCGGCAGTGAGGGCTGCGGCACAGGACGAGAGAGTCGTGTTGATCACAACCAGAACCGAGCGCTCCGGGAGCATTGCCGTGTAGAGCATTGCGCCTGCAGAATTCAGGCCGAGCCATCCAACCCAAGCCAACATGCAGCCGAACAGAACGAACACAGCATTGTGCGCAGGGATTGCTGCTGGCAACCCTTGCCCCGAATACTTGCCGCGACGCGGA
>DATIYR010000002.1:0-4439 GCA_035517535.1 Terriglobales bacterium | reverse complement strand
GCTCTTCAACGGAGCCAGCGCGCCAGTTGTCACCTTGGTCTCACTTAGGTTCAAGTAGGTTAAATGTGAGAGCGATGAAAGCTTTGCCAAGCCTTGTCCGGTAATCGCGGTTCCTTCCAGATGAAGAGCGCGTAAGTGGGTAAACTTGCTTAGAGTATCGAAGCTTGCGTCGGTTACAGCCGTGCGTGCGAGTTCTGCCTCGACGATGAAAGGCGCGAAGCGCTGGAAGCGCGCGAGCTGGGCGTCATCGAAAGTGGAAGCCACATCGATCGTGCGCAGGATCAAACCATCGGACGGCTTGGCAGAAACGGCAACCAGCTTGGCACCGGAGGACTGTTGCATCTGGCGAATTTCGCCTAGCAGGTTGCTGTAATCGCCCACGGGCTCAAGCAGCAAATCGGTGTTTTGAGCAGCCAGGGAAATTCCTGGAATGCTTTTAGCGGACGGCGAGGCGCCGGCTAGAACCCATGCGCGGATGGTGGAAATTTCATCCGGAGTCAACGGCGTTCGTCCTTCCGCCGGCATAAAATGCTTATCGCTCGGAGAGAGCGTCACCCTTTGCAGCAACAAACTCCCATCGGGATTCCGCGGCGCGACGACTGCACCGTCATTTCCGCCCTTTATCAAGAGTTCATACAAGTCGAGACGCAGTCCGGCCTGCTCTTTGCTTGCTCCGTGACAGGCAACGCATTTGGCGTCAAAAATCGGATGAATGGTGCGCATGTAAACCGAGCCAACGTAGGCTGCGTCGGAAGCAGACGAAGCTGTGGGGATGAACCGCTTGAGCGGCCCGGGCATATAGCGAAGCAGGTAGTCACTTCCAAAGGTGAGTGAACCGCCCTGGTGCGCGGTCCAGGTCAGCGTGAGCAAGGCTGCGGCGAGCACGGCGGGATAAACCCGGTGCACCTCACCAGCGGCCCAGGCCGGACGCACCGTGAGACAGATCAGCAAGGTAATCAGCAGCACGATACCGCCCCACATGTGGCGGGTCACGGTCGAGCCAGTAACTCCACTGCCGTACGCCAACATCACTCCCAAAATAATTGTTAGTACGCAGGCTGCTACCGCGATTTGCAAGACGAACCCTGCCGCCTCACGCAACGCGGGTTTGGTTACTCCGGCGATCTCCAATATGGGCAGCAGCACGAGCATGCCAATCGGAAGGTGCACGATCAGCGGGTGGAATCGGCCGAGGAACTGAAGCCAATCCGCATGCGGCTTTCCGTTCAGCGGCAAGAGTAACGGAATAAGCGCGAGAACAGCAGCGACTGCAAAAACAAAAATCCACTGTCGTACGCGCGTTCCAGTGCGAAGGGTGCGGACTGCAACTGTGAGTCTCTGTGGCGCAGCGATCAAGCCAACAATCCCTGCACCACGTAAGCGGTTACCGGGCTGGTCAGTTTCTGGTCGAGGCCCTGAAACTTATATGTGAAACGGTTGTGGTCAATTCCCAGACAATGCAGGATGGTTGCGTTGAAGTCGCGCACGTGCACTCCATCCTTAATAATGTTGTAACTGTAATCGTCGGTTTCGCCATGCGTGATGCCGGGACGCACGCCGCCGCCAGCCATCCAAGTGGTGAAGCAGCGGGGGTGATGATCGCGGCCATAATTTTCATGCGACAAACCGCCCTGGCTATAGACGGTGCGGCCGAACTCACCGGCCCAGATGACCAGCGTGTCATCGAGCAGGCCGCGACGCTTCAAATCGGTGACCAGCGCGTATGCACCACGATCGGTTTCCTGGCAAAGAACCGGCAGCATTCCGACCGCATTATCGTGAACGTCCCATCCGCGCTTGTAAATTTGCGTGAAGCGCACGCCGCGCTCAGCCATTCGTCGCGCCAGGAGGCAGTTGTATGCGAATGTGCCGGGTTGTTTCGCATCGGGGCCGTAAAGGTCCCACGTGGACTGCGGTTCCTTGCTGAGATCGGTGAGCTCGGGGACCGACGATTGCATCCGGAACGCCATTTCATATTGCGCAATGCGGGCGTTTGTTTCGGGATCGCCGACTTCGGCCAGAGTCTGGCGATTAATTTTCTCCACAGTGTCCAGCATCTGGCGGCGCACCTCGCGGTCCACGCCTGGAGGATCGTCAAGGTAAAGCACGGGATCGGCTCCCGAGCGCAGCCCGACACCGGCGTATTCCGAAGATAAGAATCCGCTACTCCACAAGCGAGACGAAACCGGCTGGTTGTTTTCCTTGGGATTGGTTTTAGTCTGAAGAACGATAAAGGTTGGCAGATTGTCATTCATGCTGCCCAGGCCGTACGCCAGCCACGAACCCAGGCACGGTTTACCCGCATTCATGTTGCCGGTATTGATCAACATGATCGCGGGTTCGTGGTTGATCGCATCCGTATGGGTGGTCTTGATGATAGTCAGGTCGTCGATCATGCGCGCGGTGTATGGCAGCAAATCGCTGACCCAAGTCCCGGTCTCTCCATGCTGCGCGAATGGCCAGTGCGAAGGCGCAATGGGAAAGCGTGCCTGGCCGGCAGTCATGCCGGTTAACTGCTGGTTGCCGCGAACTGAATCCGGCATGTCCTTGTCAAACTGAGCTGCGAGATTCGGCTTGTAGTCGAAGAGATCCATCTGTGGCGGACCGCCCGACATGAAGAGATAAATCGCGCGTTTCGCCTTCGGCGCAAAATTCGGCAAGCCAAGATTGTTTTGTCCTGAAGATGCCGCGGTGATGTCTGCTGCTTTTGCGTAGCTGCGAAGACCGATTTCTCCGAAGAGTCCCGCCAGCGCTGCCCATCCCAGAACTTTTCCGGATCGGCCGAGGAAACGCCGCCGCGTTTCAATGGCCGCCCACTCCTGCTTAAGAGTTGAAGGGATGGGAAGGTCGAGAGGAGTGATGGGATTTTCGCAATCGGTGCAACGTGGATGTTGCTTCATATGGGTCTCCGGCTATTTGTTAATGGTCTCATCAAGATTCAGCATTTCGTTGGCAACCATTGTCCAGGCGGCTAATTCCGGCTCTGGAATGGATGCGTCTGGTTTACTCTCGCCAACCTCAACCAGAGCGTGGGCTGCTTTGCGATCTTTTGCGTAGTGTCGCTGGAGTTGCTGCAGTGAAGTTTCGAGTGCGGCCGCCATCGGCGCGGGCGCATCATGCGCAAGCAGAATCTCGCTCATGAGATTGATGCGCTTTTGCGTGCCCGGGCCGGCTTCGTGAATCACGCGCTCGGCCAAGGCGCGGGCCGCTTCCACCCATTGCTCGTCGTTCATCGTTACCAGCGCCTGAAGTGGCGTATCGGTGCGCTGGCGACGGGTACAGACCACGTCGCGCATGGGCGCATCGAATGCGTCCATATCCGGCGGCGGCGCCATGCGCTTTACGTACGTGTACATGCTGCGGCGGTAAAGCGCGTCGCCGTGTTGCTGAACATAATGGAGCGTATCGCTGGTCGGGTAACTCACTTCTTCCCAGATGTTCGGCGGCTGGTACGGCTTCACGCTTGGCCCGCCGATCTTCTCGACGAGCAGTCCGCCCGCCTCGAGCGCGACATCGCGAAGCATCTCTGCGTCCATGCGGAACCGCGGTCCGTGCGATAGAAGCAAATTCCTCGGATCTTTGGCGAGCCGTTCTGGCGTCGAGTTTGCGCTCTGCCGGTACGCAGCCGACATCACCATCAGCTTGTACATGTGCTTGATGTCCCATCCGCTATCGCGGAATTCGACGGCCAACCAGTCGAGCAGCTCGGGATGCGTAGGCCGCTCGCCCATGATGCCGAAGTCTTCGGTAGTTTCGACGATGCCGGTCCCGAACAGCTCATACCACATGCGGTTCACGGTCACGCGGGCGGTAAGCGGATTTTCCGGACTTACGGTCCATTTCGCCAAGGCAAGGCGGTTGTGAGGTTCACCCTTTGGCAACGGCGGCAAAAAGTGTGGAGTATCGGCTTCAACGCGCTCGGTGCGAGCCGTGTACACGCCGCGAGTGAGCACATGAGCGTAAGCGATCGAAGGCTTCTCCCATGAAACCTGCGTCAGATTGCCGCCCTTCGAGAGGCGATCGAGTTGCTCATCAAGTGAGACCATCTCGCGCTGAATCGCCTGATAAACCGGGTCCACACGATTGAGGTAGAACTGGCTCATCACGTGCCACTGGTCCTCGGTCCACTGCGCCTGAGGACGCGTTGCGACCTCCGCAGCGTAATCCTCGAATGGAAGCCGATCGACTTCATCGGAAGTGAGAGCGCGCGCGTACAGGCGAATATCCTGATAGCGGGCGTCCTTGGCAGGATGCTCGTCCGGGTCGCGCCAACCGAGTTGCATAGGGGCTTGAGTATGGATGGTAGCGCCGCGCAGATTGTCGCTGACCACACGAGTTGCGACGGGACTGCCGTTCACAAATATTTTTATTCCCGCGGCGCGGCCAGAACCGTCGTAGGTGAAGAAGATATGCTTCCACGCGCCATCCAATGGCAGCGG
>DATIYR010000001.1:0-6278 GCA_035517535.1 Terriglobales bacterium | reverse complement strand
GCTTTGAGCGTGCCATTCCAGTCGCCGGCGATGTCCTGAGCCAACGAAATACCCGCGCTGGCCAGAAGGAAAATAGTTCCGATTAATAGAGCTTTCATTCGGTCCTCCCGAGGATTGGAAAGGAGCTGCCGGAAGTTTACTCCGTTGTTGTTCTTCGCAGTATCTTCGCGATGTCCGGCAAACGGTTGAAGACTGCGACGCAGCGCAGCCAAAGTTTGTTATCAATGGCCGGATATCCGCTGACGATGGCGCCGGCTGGAACGTCATTCGGAATGCCGCTCTGGGCGGTGGCAATTACGCCGTCGCCGATTTTGCAGTGCCCAGCGACGCCGACTTGCCCGGCAAGAATTACGCTCTTGCCGATCTCCGTCGAGCCCGCGAGCCCGGCTTGAGCGCAGAGTAGTGTGTCTTCGCCAACGGTCGAGCCGTGACCAACCTGAACCAGGTTGTCGACCTTTGCCCCGCGCGCGATTCGCGTCTCGCCCACGCTGGCGCGATCAATGCAGGCGTTCGCCTGGATCTCGACATCGTCTTCAATAACCGTCGGCCCAGATTGCACAATCTTGTGCCAGTGGCCGCGGCCATCCTTTGCGAATCCGAATCCGTCGCCGCCCACGACCACACCGTTTTGCAGAATCACGTTATTGCCGATGCGGCAGAACTCGCGAACAATCGCGTGCGAGTGCGCGAAAAAATTGTCACCGATCTTAGCCCCACGATAGATGACGGCATGCGCCAGCAGCACAGCATTATCGCCAATTTCCACATCCTCGCTGATCACGACGTAGGGCCCGATGTGAGCTCCGGCGCGCACTTTTGCCGAATTATCAATGACAGCCGTGGGATGAACTCCCGGAGCATAATGCGGAGGGCGATAGAAAAGCTCCAGCACGCGGGCAAAATCCAGATACGGATTCTTGCTGCGTAGCATCGCCATCGGAAGAGCAGGGAAGTTCTCAGACAAAATGACGGCTGATGCTCGCGTCGAGCGTGCCGCGGGGGCATACTTGGGATTTGAAACAAATGTAAGCTGGCTGGGACCGGCTACTTCAATTCCGGCCACGCCGCTGATTTCCGTCTCCGGCGAGCCGTTCTCGATCGGCGCGCCCAGCACGCGACTGATTTCCCCAAGTTTCATTTTGCAGATGATTGTAAAGGGAAAACCCTTTAACCGCGCGTGGGGTGCAGATGCGAAGGCTGATTGAAGATTATGCCGCAGGATCAGATCTCAAATTCGAAGTTCAGAATCGAATTGAGCGTGTTTGGAATCTAGTGAATTTCAAATAGCCAGTAGCTCTACCGACTACCTGTTACCAGCCAGTAATCACTATGAGGTGAACGATGACGAATGAATATGTGCTTCTCGGCCGCAGCGGTTTGCGCGTTTCGCGCTTTTGTCTTGGCACGATGACGTTTGGAACGGAATGGGGTTGGGGTAACGCGGAAGACACTTCTCGCCAAATCTTCAATCGCTTCCTTGATTCCGGCTGCAACTTTATCGATACCGCCGACGGGTACACGAACGGCACTAGCGAAACTCTGATTGGGAAGTTTTTAAAAGATCGCGGGGAGCGCGATCGGGTCGTGATCGCGACTAAGTTCGGTTTCGGCCGCGAGCAGGGCAATCCGAATTCCGGCGGGCCGGGCCGCAAAAACGTGCATGGCGCGCTTGAGAGCTCTCTGCGGCGGCTGCAGACCGACTATGTCGACCTTTACTGGTTGCACAATTGGGACACGTTCACACCAGCGGAGGAATTGATGCTGAGCCTGAACGATGTTGTCCGTTCGGGCAAGGTGCGCTACATCGGGTTTTCAAACTGCCCGGGATGGTATCTGGGACGCGCCGCAACCGTTGCTGAGTTGCGCGGGTATGAGCGGATCATCGCGCTTCAGCTCGAATATTCGCTGGTGCAACGCGAGATAGAAAAGGAGCATGTTCCTGCGGCGCTGGAGTTGGGAATGGGAATTACGCCGTGGAGCCCGCTCGCAAGCGGACTCCTGACTGGCAGATACAACGGTGATGGCACCGATTTCAGCGGCGAGGGCAGGCTGCAGGCCGTGAAGGACCATCCGGCGCTGGGCGCCACGCTCAGCGAGCGAAGTTGGAGAATTGCCGGTGAGCTGGTGAAAGTGGCTAAACAGATTGGCCGATCTCCGGCGCAGGTGGCGCTGAACTGGGTCACGAATCGACCGGCCGTCTCATCAACGATTATCGGCGCAACCAAGATTCAGCAGCTGGAAGATAATTTGGCATCGCTGGATTTCACGATTCCAGCCGAATTGCTGAAGCGACTTGACGAGATCAGCGCGCCGCAACTCACCTACCCTTATTACTTCTTCTACAAGAAGGAATTCCGTGACATGGTGAGCGGGAACACGACGATTCGGCCGACGCAAACGGCGGAAGCGGCGTAAGGTTAATTTCGGAAGAGTTCAACACCAGCTCGCCCCGCAGCTGACTGGAGTGCCTTGTCGAGCGTCGCAAGGGGCAGCCTCTGACGTAATGCGGTTTGGAGGTAGACGGCGTCATAGGCAGAGAGTTGAAAGCGACGAGCCGCGTCCAGCGCTTGCCTGGAGGAGATGAAGTCCCTCACTGACTCGATTTTTGTAACCAGCAGTTGCTCCAGCTGTATTAACGAAGCAATAGCGTCGTCGGAAGTCAGCATTTTTCGGCGCTCGGCGACTACCAAGGCATTTGCAATTTCAAGATGCCAGAGGAATGGAACAACTGCTCTTGCGTTGCTCTCCAGGGCTACTCTGACCTGCGCAGCGTATTTAGGCACCGGGTCATCAACGAACCACGCGAGTGCAACTGATGCGTCAAGAACGAATTGTCTCAAAGACGGCCTTCGTTGATTAGATCTTTTATACGCACGCCTTTCTGGCGTCGAACACGCTTGCGTATTCTTTCGATGTTCTGAAAAACCTCTTTAACATCGATCTCAATCTGCGCAGGGACGAGCACCGCGGCCAGCTTTCCGCGGCGGGTGATTCCAATGCGTTCCCCTTCCGAAGCGCGTTCAACCATTTCGGACAGTTTTTGCTTAGCCTCAAAGAGGCCCACAGTTCGCATATCTGAGGTCTTAATCATCTAGACACATATTCTAGATGATTTGCGAAATCCACGTCAAATTGGCTATAAGAAACGGACTTTAAAGTCCGACTTTTTAGCCAAGTGCGTACTGTCGATAAACCGGACTTTACCGGTCATGAGCGTCAGCACGATCGATGAAGTTCGCGTTCCTTCGCCGAAAAAGCGAACGCCGCGAAGCAGCGCGCCATCGGTGACGCCGGTTGCGGCGAACATGATCTGCTGTCCTGGGGCCAAATCTTCCGCGCGGTAAGTTTTGTTTTTGTCGCGAATGCCCATGCGTGCGATGCGCTCTTCGAGTTCGGGCTTGTTGATTACCAATCGCCCAACCATGTAACCGTTCAGGCAGCGAATAGCCGCGGCGGTGATGACGCCTTCGGGTGCGCCTCCCGAACCCATTACCGCGTGAACTCCGGTGCCGATAACAGCCGCTGCAATCCCGGCAGAAAGGTCGCCATCGCTGATAAGCCGAATGCGCGCGCCGGCTTTTCGGATTTCCGAAACCAATTTCTCATGGCGAGGCCGATCCAGGACGACTACGACAAGATCCTGAACATCTCGCTCCAGGCGCTTGGCGATATTTTTCAAATTTTCCGCCACCGGCGCGTCCAGTTCGACCGCTCCTTTGCACGATGGGCCGACCACAATTTTTTCCATGTAGCAATCTGGCGCGTGCAGCAGGCCACCGGCTTCCGATGCGGCGAGGACGGTTATTGCGCCGGCAGAACCGGTCGCGCACAGGTTCGTTCCTTCGAGTGGATCGACCGCGATATCAACTTCCGGGACCACTGTACCGTCGGGAAATTCCGCGCCGAGTTTTTCGCCAATGTAGAGCATGGGAGCTTCGTCGCGCTCGCCTTCGCCGATCACGATTGTGCCGCGCATGGGAATGGAATCCATGGTGCGGCGCATGGACTCGACCGCAACTTTGTCGGAGAGATCGCGCTCGCCTTGGCCCATAGTTCGCGCGCTCGCGATGGCGGCATTCTCCACCACGCGAAGGAACTTGGGTGCGAGGTCACTCTCAATGTTCTCGCCGAAACTGCGCGCCTTAGTTTCGGATCGGGTTTGGGTGCTTACGTCGGGAGCCATGGGGCGTCCTTTTCTCAGTGTTGGGCGACCTGAGACTATAGCGCGAATAGATGCTGTGTGAAAAGAAGGGATGTCCGAGCGGTGAGTCGAAAGTCACGAGCAGTCGAAATCCGTTCGGAAATTTGTGCCTCGGAGATGGATCCACGCCGGACCAGGATTTAATGCAGACGGCCGACTTTATCCATGGGCCAGTACCCGAAGACAGCTTTGCCGTAGATGTAAGAAGAATCGACCGGGCCGAAGTCGCGGCTGTCGTTCGAAAGGCTTCGGTGGTCGCCGAGAACGAAGTAAGAATCGGGCGGGACGACGACCTCGGGATAGGAACGATCGTCGCGATAGATATGAGGGACGTAGTCTTCCACCAGAAGCTTGCCGTTCAGATAAACGTGACCATCGACGATGCGCACATGGTCGCCGGCGACGCCGATCACGCGCTTGATGAAGCTTTTCTGCGGATCGCGCGGGTAGCGGAAGACGACAATATCGCCGCGCTGGATGGGCTCGATGCGATAGACGAACTTGTTGATGAAGATGCGTTCCTGGTCGTCGAGCGAAGGCATCATGCTGGTGCCTTCGACTTTGACCGGCTGGTAGAGGAAAACGATGATGAAGGCGGAAATAGCAAGCGAGATGATCAGGTCGCGCACCCAGGCGGAGAAAAGGGTGGCCGCTCGACGGGCTGCCTTAGGTTTGTCGGCGGAAGTTTGTGTTGTTAGCTGGGGAATTTCAGGTGCGGCCATTTCGCTTTCAATTCTACTGGAAATTAGAAGCGCGCGTGAGTAGAGCGACAGAGCCGATTTGTCTAGAATTTGTCGTAATCCCAATGAAGCCTCTGATCTACAGTTCACCGTACGCCTGGATCTTCTGGATCGTTTTCACTCTGGTTTACCTGCCGGAGTTTGGACTAGTGACGCACTCGCGTCCGCAGAAGGGAGAAAGCACGGACCGCGGTTCGCTGCTGGTCATCATGATTTCCGGATGGATTGGGTACCCCATTGCGTTCTCCTTAGCCGGGTCGAAGCACTTTCATTTGAGCCATGAGAGGTTCTGGTTTTTTCTCGGCTTGGGATTACTGGTCTCGGGAAGCCTTTTGCGGCGCTACTGCTGGCGGGTTCTCGGCCAGTTCTTCACTGGGAATGTGAGGATTCACGAGGGACAGAGCGTGATTCAGCAAGGGCCATATCGGCTGGTGCGGCATCCCTCGTACACCGGTGGGATGTTGATGCATACTGGTTGCGGCCTAGCACTCGCAAACTGGATGGGCGCCCTCGTGCTCTTGGTCACCGCAGGGCTCGGGTATTTGTATCGCGTGAACGTAGAAGAAAAGGCGCTGGTGAATGGATTGGGCGAGGAATATCGGGAATACATGCAGAGGACGAAGCGGTTTGTGCCGTATGTGGTGTAGTGGGGCATTTCTCTGCGGCCTTCGCGTAACTCTGCGGACTCTGCGGTTAAGATCTTTGAAAAGCCTTTAACCGCCGAGATCGCGGAGGATTCACTGAGAGCGCCGAGAAACCCGGGTCGGCCAACTGCGCTCGACGAACGACCAAGGACGGTTTTCCCAATTCCTCCCCGTTTTCCACCTTTCTCTCGCGCTCCATCCCTGTTAAAATCTATAAAATCCACACCCCGGAGATCGAATGCAGGCTATCCTTGCGCTCGAAGACGGCCGCGTCTTCCGAGGCAAAGGCTACGGCGCCAAAGGCGAATGCTACGGCGAAGTCGTTTTTAATACTTCCATTACCGGCTACCAGGAAATTTTCACCGATCCTTCTTACGCCGGACAGATTGTCGTTTTAACCAATCCTCAAATCGGCAACTACGGCACCAACGCTGAAGACAATGAAGCCACGCGCCCCTATATTGAGGGCCTGATCGTGCGCGAGTTTTCAAAGGTCAGCTCGAATTGGCGCTCGCAGCAGGTTGCCGAAGAGTATCTCGAACAATTCAAGATTCCCGTTCTGGCGGATATTGACACGCGCGCTCTGGTTCGGCACTTGCGCGACAACGGCGTGATGCGCGGCGTGATCTCGACGATGGAAACCGATGTCGAAAAACTCGTAGCAAAAGCCCGCTCCATTCCGAAGATGGATGG